>JBJTSJ010000579.1:0-5209 GCA_046076605.1 Tabrizicola sp. | reverse complement strand
TTGCGCAGGAAGGTGCGGATGCGCGAGCGGCGGGCCTTGTTGACGGCATAGCGGGCGTCGGCCTGACGGGCGCGCTTCTTGGACTGGGCGGTATTTGCCATGGGTGGCTTCCTTGCGGTCTATCGGTTTCAATTCTGTCGCACGAAAGACCAGAAGGCCCCATCCCGAAGGATGGATCTGATTCTTGCCTAAGCGGGCCCACGCGCATGTCGCGCTGCCTATAGGGGATTAGAACCGGAAAGAAAAGCCCCCGCCACGATCCACTCAACGGTCGCGGAACTGCGGCTGGCGCTTTTCCAGGAAGGCGGCCATGCCCTCCTTCTGGTCCTCGGTCGCGAACATCGCGTGGAACATGCGGCGTTCGAACAGAAGGCCTTCCGCCAGACTGGTTTCCTGCGAGCGGTTGACGCATTCCTTGACCACCATCGCGGTCACCAAGGATTTCTCAACGATCTTCTGCGCGGCCTTCATCGATTCTTCGATCAGCGTCTTTGCCGGGACTACCCGGCTGACGAGGCCGCAGCGTTCAGCTTCGGCGGCGTCCATGAAGCGGCCGGTCAGGTGCATGTCCATCGACTTGGACTTGCCCACCGCCCGCGTCAGGCGCTGGGTTCCGCCCATCCCGGCGACGATGCCTAGGTTGATCTCGGGCTGGCCGAACTTGGCGCTGTCGGCGGCGATGATGAAATCGGCCAGCATCGCCAGCTCACACCCACCGCCCAGGCAATAGCCTCCGACGGCCGCGATGATCGGCTTGCGGGCCTGGGCGATGACGCGCGCCTCGGGGCCGAAGAGGTCATCGAAGTAGACATCGATGAACGACTTCTCGGCCATCTCCTTCACGTCCGCCCCGGCGGCGAAGGCCTTTTCCGACCCGGTGATGACGATGCAGCGGACCTTGTCATTGGCTTCCGCCGCCATAACCGCTGCAGCCAGTTCCCGCATCAGCTGCAGGTTCAGAGCGTTCATGGCATCGGGGCGGTTCAGCCGGATCAGTGAGACATAGTCTTCGGTCTCGACGATCAGGGTTTCATAGGCCATTGCGGCCTCCTTCTTGGCAGACTTGGGGGACTCCTAGCACCAAACGCCGCATTGGCAAGTCACCTCTGGCAGGATGGGCACCAGAAGGACGACCGGCCGGATTGGACGGTGCGGGTGATCGTGCCAGTGCAGCCGGGGGTTTCGCAGGTGTCGCCTTCGCGATCATAGACCTGAAAATGCTTGGAAAAATAACCAAGCTCGCCATTGGCCTGGCGGAAGTCGCGCAGGGACGACCCGCCCGCCTCGATGGCTTCGGCCAGCACGTCGCGGATCACCGGGACCAGCGACTGGACCTGACGCTTTGACAGGTCGCCCGCCAGCCGCAGGGGGCTGATGCGGGCGCGAAAAAGCGTCTCGGCCACGTAGATGTTGCCAAGGCCAGCCACGATACGCTGGTCCAGAAGGGCTGCCTTGATCGGGGTCTTCCGGCCCTTCAGCCGTCCCGCGAGGTAGGGTTCGTTGAAGTCATTGCCGAAAGGTTCGGGGCCAAGGTCCTTGAGCAGCATGTGGTCCCCTGCCCGCTCCGTCGGCATCAGGTCCATCGCGCCGAAGCGGCGGGCGTCGTTGAAGGTGATCCTTGCGCCGTTCGCCATGTGCAGGACCACATGGTCATGTTTCTGCGGTGCGGGGTGGTCGTGGTAGAAGGTCCCCAGCTGCGCGCCCGAAATCAGCATCCGCCCCGACATGCCGAGATGCACCAGCAGCGTCTCGCCGCTGTCGAGATCGGCCAGGATGTATTTCGACCGCCGCCGCAGCGCGGTGACCCTGCGTCCGGTCAGCCGGTCGGCCATCCGGTCCGGCAGGGGCCAGCGCAGGTCGGGACGGTTGACATCGGCCCGGGCGATGACCGCACCTTCCATGACCGGCAACAGGCCGCGGCGGACGGTCTCGACCTCGGGGAGTTCAGGCATCGGCCATCCGGTTGCGCCGGATCTGGGCCAGCGCGAAATCCTTGAATTCCTGGACACCGACGCTGTGCTTCAAGACCTTGGCCTTCCCGCCCGGGTGAAAGTGCAGCTGCAGTTCATAGGCCCCATCATCCGAGACCCGCCACAAGTCATTCCAGCGATACTCGCGCCGGTGGAACATCATCCGGTTCACGATCAGCATGTCCCGATCATAGCGCGTTTCGAAAGTGAAGATATAGATCACTCCGTTCACGGCGGCCATCAGGCAGAGGGCAATCATGGTCTTGCCCAGCGGGCCCGGATCCGCGACCTCAAACCCGTTGAACTCGCCCGTCGTCACCATCTGATAGGCGAAATAGAACATTGCCGCGCACAGTCCCAGAACCAACAGCCGGACGCCGATCGAGGGCCGCAGCACCCGCTGGTCCAGCGCCATCGGCGCGTGCCCGCCAGCGCCGATCTGCGCCAGCTGGTCAAAGTGCCACGGCAAAGCCGACGCCTGCAGCATCCCCGCCGGCCCAATGGTACCTGCGTCCTTGTGTCGTTCGATCTCTTGCCGCCGCCGGATTATCCTGCGCCAGAACAGATACATGCGCAGCGAAATGAAGCCGACGACGACAAGGAGGCCCATGGCAAACTGGGCAAAGAGGCCGTTGATACCGAGCAGGTCTTGCGGGGGCACTTTGGTGACTTTCTTACGTGAGAGGTTTTCCTTTTGCCCACTTCGGTATAACTCGATCCCGGCAACAGTTGGGCGGCATTCTGAATGACTAAGGCATCGGACAAGACCACCCACTTCGGCTTTCAGGATGTGCCCGAGGCCGAGAAAGCCGGGATGGTGCATGGCGTCTTCAGCCGCGTGGCCTCGAAGTACGACATCATGAACGACGCGATGTCGCTGGGGATCCACCGGGTCTGGAAGGACGCGATGATGGACTGGCTGGTGCCCCGGCCCGGCCAGCGGCTTCTGGATGTGGCGGGGGGCACCGGGGATGTGGCGTTCCGCTTCCTGAAACGCGCGCCAGGGGCGACGGCGGTGGTCTGCGACATGACCGAGCCGATGCTGATCGAGGGCCGCAAGCGCGCCGAGGCGGAGAGCATGGCGGCCAGCCTAGACTGGGTCGTCGGCGATGCCATGGCGCTGCCGTTCCCGGACAACAGCTTTGACACCTATACGATCTCTTTCGGCATCCGGAATGTCACCCGCATCCCCGACGCCTTGTCTGAGGCTTACCGGGTGCTCAAGCCCGGCGGGCGGCTGATGGTGCTGGAGTTCAGCCAGATCCCGAACGACCTGATGCAGAAGGCCTATGACCTCTATTCCTTCAACATCATCCCGGTGATGGGCCAGGTGATCGCGGGCGACCGGGCGTCCTATCAGTACCTGGTCGAATCAATCCGCAAATTCCCGGATCAGGAGACTTTCGCGGGCATGATCCGGACCGCGGGCTTTGGCCAGGTGAAGTACCGCAATCTGACCATGGGCATCGCGGCCCTCCATTCCGGGTGGAAGCTTTGACCCGTGGCTCATTGGTCCCGTTCGGTCCCTCTTCGCTGTGTCGCCCCGCGATGAGCGACCGTGGGCGCGCACAGAGCCGTTCGGAGCGCGGCGCATGAAGGGTCCGCACAACATCATCCGCCTGATCCGCACTGGCGCCACACTGGAGCGGACGGGCGCGATGGACGTGGTGCTCGAAGCCTTCCGCGCGCCGCCCCGCCTGCGCTTTGCCGCGCGGACGCTGGGCTGGCCGTTCAAGTGGCTGGGCCTGAGGGGCGACCCGGAGCTGCCCCCGGCGACCCGCGCCCTGACGGCTCTCGGCCCGGCCTACATCAAGTTCGGCCAGGTCCTGTCAACTCGGCCCGACATCGTGGGCGACGAACTTGCGCAGCAGCTGAAGTACCTGCAGGACAAGCTGCCGCCCTTCCCGATCGAGACCGCCAGGAAGATGATCGAGGCAGAGCTGGAGCTGCCGGTCTCCACCCTCTTCTCCGACTTCTCCGAACCTGTCGCCGCCGCCTCCATCGCCCAGGTGCATCGCGCCCGGCTGGCCGATACCGGCGAGGAGGTCGCGGTCAAGGTCCTGCGCCCCGGCATCGAGCGCGCCTTCCGCAAGGACATCGACGCTTTCTACCTGGCTGCCCGCTGGATCGAGCGTCTCGCCCCCTTCTCGCGCCGCCTGCGCCCGGTCGAGGTCATCAAGCACTTCGAAGGCGTGGTGATGGGCGAGCTGGATCTGCGGCTGGAAAGTTCAGCTGCGGCAGAATTTGCGTCCAACACTGAAAAGGACGAAGGCTTTCAGGTCCCGAAGCCGCACTGGTTCCTGTCCAGTCGCAACGTGATGACGCTGGGCTGGGCCGAAGGCATCGGTCTGAACGACAACGCGCTGATCGATGCCGCCGGGCATGACCGCCAGGTCCTTGGCGCGCGGGTGTTGCAGCTCTTCCTGAACCACGCGCTGCGCGACGGGTTCTTCCACGCCGACATGCACCAGGGCAACCTCAAGGTAGCCGCGAACGGCGACATCATCGCCTATGACTTCGGGATCATGGGCCGGATCGACGAGTACACCCGCCGGGTCTATGCCGAGATCCTGATGGGCTTCATCCGCAAGGACTACCGCCGTGTGGCCGAGGTGCACTTCGAAGCGGGCTACGTCCCCGCCGACCGTGACATCGACGAATTTGCCCGGGCCTTGCGCGCCGTGGGCGAACCAATCTTCGGCATGGACGCGAGCCGCATCTCGATGGCCCGCCTTCTGGCCTATCTCTTCGAGGTGACCGAACGGTTCGGGATGGAGACGCGGACCGAACTGATCCTCCTCCAGCGTACCATGGTCGTTGTGGAAGGCGTCGCGCGGTCGCTCGACCCGCACATCAACATCTGGCAGGTCGCGAGCCCCATCGTCGAACGCTACATCCGCGAGAACGTGGGGCCGAAGGCCGTGCTGCGCGATCTGGTGAAGACGGCACGGGTACTGGCGCGGTTCGGCCCGAAACTGCCCGCCTTGGTCGAGGCGCAGCTGATCCGTGCGGGGAACCCGGCAACGCTGCCGCCGCGTCCGACAACCTCGATCCGCTGGGTAGTCTGGCCCGGGCTGACGGTGGTGGCCTTTGCGGCAGGGTGGGCCTTTCGCGCCTTTCTGTAGGGCCAACGAAATTTCTGCGAAATTTCGATTTCGATTTTTCGCAGAAAAATCGTGCTCTTAGCCGCCCTTCAACCGTTGCAGCAGGAAGACCTCACTGTCCGGCTTCACCGGCGC
>JBJTSJ010000578.1:0-3266 GCA_046076605.1 Tabrizicola sp. | reverse complement strand
CATCCAGTCCCGCACCCCCTCATGCAGTTCCGCACGAGAGAAATGAAAAAGCGGCCGACGGGGGCGCCCCCGGGCCGCTTCGACACTTCTTCTAGCATGACACGATCCCTACATCAGACCGCGCGGAAAGTCAAGGTAATTCCCATTCCACATCAATGGGTTGCGCGAACTCCACCTTCACACCCGGTTAACTCTCACTCCCCCTGGACGCCGCCCTCTTCCGCCGCGCCCTGCGCCGCTTCGATCTTGCGCCAGGCGGCGACGTTCTTGTTGTGCTCGTCCAGGGTCTCGGCAAAAGCATGCCCGCCCGAGCCATCCGCCACGAAGAACAGATAATCCGTGCTGTCTGGATTGACCGCCGCCTTGATCGCCTCGGCCCCCGGGTTCGCGATGGGGGTCGGCGGCAAGCCGTCGATGACATAGGTGTTGTAGGGCGTCTCGCGCCGCAACTCGCTCTGCCGCAGGCCTCGGCCCAGCACACCCTCTCCCTTGGTGATCCCATAGATCACCGTCGGGTCGGTCTGCAGCCGCATGCCCTGCTGCAACCGGTTGATGAACACGCTCGCCACCCGGCCGCGCTCCTCGGCAATACCCGTTTCCTTCTCGATGATCGAGGCCATGATCAGCGCCTCTTCCGGCGTGTCATAGGGCAGCCCCTCGGCGCGGTTCGCCCAGGCCTCGGCCAGGATCGCCGCCTGCTTTTCGGTCATGCTGGCGATCAGCGTTGCCCGCTCCGTCCCGCGCTCAACCTCATAGCCCCCGGGCGCCAGGCTCCCCTCCGGTGGCACTGTCTCCAGCGCGCCCTGCAGGAAATCCGCCTTCTTCAGCGCATCGACAATCTGCCAACTGGTGACCCCTTCAGCCACCGTGATCCGCAACACCAAAGCCGGGTCGTCCGAGACCTCCAGATACTCCGGCGGCAGCGGATCCGCACCTGCATCAAACCGCGCGACCTCGGCCAGGTTGTTCGTCGCCAGGTCCAGCTCGCTCAGCACCACATCCGACTTCGTCACCCCGATGCGGAAGTTCAGGTCGCGCCCGCAGGTCGACCGGCCGCTGTCGGTGATCGCCTCCAGCACTTCGGACATACTGGCCTTGGCAGGGACCATGTAGCTGCCGAACTTCAGGTCACCCGCCCGGTCGGCATACTCCGCCCCGATCCGGAAGATCCGCGCATCGCTGATCGCGCCCCGCTCTTCAAGGTTCCGGCTGACCGAAGACAGGCTCGCCCCGCGTTCGACCTGCAGGCAGATAGGTTCCGCCAAGGGCCCCGCCGCAAAGAACTCATTCCGGCCCCAGGCCACCAGCGCCGCCATCGCGATCAGTATCACGATGAACAGCGTCAGCGCGTTCGAGGCGACGGACCGCCACATCCTCAGCGCACCTTGCCCAGGACAAGGCTAGCGTTGGTGCCGCCGAAACCGAAGGAATTCGACAGCGCCACGTCGATCTTGCGCTTGACCGCCTTGTTCGGCGCGAGGTCCAGCTTCGGCGTCACCGCCGGATTGTCCAGGTTGATCGTGGGCGGCGCGACCTGATCCCGGATCGCGAGCACGCAGAAGATCGCCTCCACCGCGCCCGCGGCCCCCAGCAGGTGCCCGATCGACGACTTGGTCGAGGACATGGTGGCCTTCGCCGCATGATCCCCCAACAGCCGCTCCACCGCCCCCAACTCGATGGTGTCCGCCATCGTGCTGGTCCCGTGGGCGTTGATGTAATCGATGTCCTTCGCCTCCAGCCCTGCCCGCTTCAGCGCCGCCGACATCGACCGGAACCCGCCATCCCCATCCTCGGACGGCGCGGTGATGTGGTAGGCGTCGCCCGACAACCCGTACCCCAGCACCTCGCAATAGATCTTGGCACCCCGGGCCTTCGCGTGCTCGTATTCCTCCAGCACCACGATACCCGCGCCCTCGCCCATCACGAACCCGTCGCGGTCGGCGTCATAGGGGCGGCTGGCCTTCTGCGGCTCGTCCGCACGCTTCGTCGACAGGGCCTTGCAGGCGTTGAACCCGGCGATCCCGATTTCGGAAATCGGGCTCTCCGCCCCGCCCGCGACCATCACGTCAGCATCGCCCCACATGATCAGCCGCGCCGCATCGCCGATGGCATGGGCACCCGTCGAACAAGCCGTCACCACCGCATGGTTCGGCCCCTTGAACCCGAACCGGATGCTCACCTGCCCCGACACAAGGTTGATGAGAGCCCCCGGAATGAAGAACGGGCTCACCCGCTTCGGGCCCTTCTCCTTGATCAGCACCGCCGTCTCGGCGATGGAGTTCAGGCCCCCGATCCCCGAACCGATCATCACCCCGGTCCGCAGCTTTTCATCTTCCGAGGGGTTCTCCCACCCGGCATCCCGGACGGCCTGCACGGCGGCGGCCATCCCGTAGATGATGAAGTCGTCGACCTTCCGCTGCTCCTTCGGCTCCATCCAGTCGTCGGGGTTGAAGGTGCCGTCGCTGCCGTCCCCCATCGGGATTTCGCAGGCGTACTGGGTCACGACGTTCGAGGTGTCGAACTTGCTGATCGTCCCCGCGCCGGACTGGCCGGCGATCAGGCGGCTCCAGGTCTCTTCCACCCCGCAGGCAAGGGGGGTGACCATTCCAAGACCGGTGACGACGACGCGACGCATGCTCTTCCTCCAGGGACCCAGGCTTTTTCAGGGTGATACACGGCCCCCCAAGCCCGCGCAACCTTGGGGCACGGGGATCGGCGGGAGCGAGGGCTGTCCACGCAGGACAGGCTTGGCAGATGCAGTGAGATCAGACACTTGGCCGTGGACGTTCAGAAAGGATTTACCCTCATCCCTGCCGCGCGACGATGCCCATCACCGCCGCCAGCAGCTGCGCAGCTACCGCCGCCCCCTGTCCGTCGATGTCGCGGTCGGGCATGAACTCCACCATGTCGAAGCCCACGATCCGCGCCTTTTCCGCCACGCCCGCGATCAGCTCCAGCACCTGCCAGTGGCCAAGGCCCCCGGCCGTCCGTCCGATGACCGCAGGCATCACCGAGGGGTCCAGCGCGTCAAGGTCGAGGCAGATGATGACATCGGCCCCGTCAGCGATCAGGTCCAGCGCACGGGTCAACCCGTAACGCGCCACCTCGCCCGCCGGGACAAAGCCCACGCCCCAGGCCTCGGCATCCGCCACGTCCTGCAGCCGGGCGCTGCCGATCCCGCGCTGGCCGACCTGGATGATCGCCTCGACGTGCTCCATCTCCGACGCCCGCCGCATGGTCGAGGAGAGGCCCAGCCGTTCCCCCTG
>JBJTSJ010000577.1:0-5858 GCA_046076605.1 Tabrizicola sp. | reverse complement strand
GGGCCTCTTGACCGGCCTGACGGTCTGGGCCTTCACGTCCTTCCTGCCCTCCTTCGGCCCGGGTGCTGCGCTCTCGGTCGAGGTCTTCAGCCAAGGTGCCTTCGGCCTGTCCTGGCTTCGCCCGCACGCCCTGTTTGGCACGCAGGCCATGGACCCGCTGACCCATGCGCTGTTCTGGTCGCTTGCCTTGAACTGCCTGGCCTTCTGCCTTGGGTCGCTGCTGACCTTTCCCGGGCCTGTCGAACGTCTGCAGGGTGCGGCTTTCGTGAATGTCTTCGAAGGCGCTGTCGGTCCGCAACGCTGGTCGCGCGGACAGGCCGACCCGGAAGAGCTTCTGGCGATGGCGCAACGCATCCTGGGCGAAGAACCGGCGCAGGCCCTGTTCCAGGCCTCGGCCCGTGCGCAGGGCAAGGAAGGCTTCTTGCCTGATCCGACCCCGGCCTTCCTTGACAGTCTCGAGGCCCGGCTGTCCGGCACAGTCGGGGCCGCGACGGCCAACGCGATGATCAGCCAGCTGGTCGGCCGGGCCACGGTGACGGTCGAGGACCTTATGGCCGTCGCTTCGGAATCGGCGCAGATCCTGGAATACTCCGCCCGGCTAGAGGCGCGCGAGGCCGAACTGACCCGGACGGCCGGCGCCTTGCGCGAAGCAAACGAAAAGCTGACCCAGCTGTCGCTGCAAAAGGACGCCTTCCTCAGCCAGATCAGCCACGAATTGCGGACGCCGATGACCTCGATCCGCGCTTTCTCCGAGATTCTGACCGAAGGCGATCTGCCGGAAGAAACCGTCGTGCGCTATGGCAAGATCATCCATGACGAGGCCAAGCGCCTGACCCGGCTGTTGGACGACCTTCTGGACCTTTCGGTCCTGGAAAACGGTTCGGTGCAGCTAACCTTGGGCCTCGCCAGTCTGCAGGGCATGATCGACACCGCGCTGACGGCTGCGCGGGCCACGCGGCCGGAACGCGAGTTCCTGGTGATCCGCGATCTTCCGACCGAGGCGATCTACCTGCGTACCGATGCCGACCGCCTGACCCAGGTCTTCATCAACCTGATCTCGAACGCCCGCAAATACTGTGATGCCGCCCGACCTGAACTGCGGATCGCCGTTCGGCAGCGGGCCGGTCGGGTGATGGTTGATTTCATCGACAATGGCAGGGGTATCCCGAAGGATGCCCAGACCCTCATCTTCGAGAAATTTGCCCGGCTCAGCGACGCGAACCGTGCCGGGGGGGCGGGCCTCGGTCTCGCGATCTGCCGCGAGATCATGACCAATCTCGGCGGCTCGGTCGCCTATCTTCCGGGGCAGGGCGGCGCGGCGTTCCGGGTGACAGTGCCTTTGCGACTGGAAACGCTTGCCGCTTAACCTTTTGGCAAGGATAACCCGCATAAATTGGCCGGACGAGGGACCGGCCACCATGACCGACGTGATCCGCCGCAAGATCGACCGTGCCCGCCCAGCACAGGCGGAGGGTGCCCCCGGTGCCGACCGGGGCTGGCGGCTGGCGCTTGCCCGCGCGACGCGCGATGCCATGGGACTGGACCTCGACTTCCGCAAGCTGACGATCGCCCGGCTCAGCCTGGCGGAAATCCTGGAAATCGCGCCAGAACGCGCGCTTCTGGCCCTGCTCGATGGCCCGTCCGAGGGACTTGGGGTCATTATGCTGGCCCCCCCTGTTACCGCGGCCTTGATTGAAATGCAGACGGTCGGTCGCCTTTCGACCCAGGCCACTGCCCCAAGGCGCCCCAGCCGGATCGACGCCGCCATGGTGGCTGGCGTGATTGACCGGGCCCTGTCCGGCCTAGACGAGGCCTTGGCCGAAGAGGCCGATTTCGCCTGGGCCGGGGGGTTCCGCTATGCCTCCTACCTGGAAGAGGTCCGCCCCCTTGCCCTCATGCTGGAAGAGGACGTGTACCGCGTCCTGACCGCCGAGGTTGCCCTTGGTGGTGGCAAGGACGGTGGCCCGGGCGGGCGTGAGGGGACGGTGATCCTGGTCCTGCCCGCGGAAGGTAGGGGCGAATGTCCCGTTCCAGTGGCCGAACCCGAGGAAGCCGTCGCCCCGCACTTCACGTCGGCCTTGCAGGCCCAGGTGATGCAGTCGGACTGTCGGCTGGACGCGGTCGTCGGGCGGCTTACGCTGCCCCTCAAGCAGATCATGTCGCTGGAGATCGGGCAGACGCTGATCCTGCCCTCTGCCGCTCTGGATGCGATATCCCTGGAAACGGTGGAAGGGCGGCAGGTCGGGCGGGCGCGGCTTGGCCAGCATCGCGGCATGCGCGCGCTGAAACTGTCCACAACCCAGGTCGCCGTCCCGCAGCCTCAGCAGGCACCCCAGCCAAGGCAAGCCCCGCACCAGTCGGCAGACCAATCCGAAGGCCCGCCTCCCGAACTGCGCGCAGCGGGCTAACCCTCAGCGGCGCGCCAGCGCCTCGATCTGCGGGCGCAGATGGTCCAGCTGATAGCCGAACCGCGCGGGCAGGCCGACCAATTCTTCGACCGGACGCTTCCCGGCATTGGCCAGTGCCCAGACGATCGAGGACCGGTTGCCGCTGGCACAATAGGCAAAGACCGGCCCGGTAGCCGCCGCGATGGCCGCCCCTTGCGCCGTCACGTTGTCCATCGTCAACGCCCCGCCGATCACCGGGTTCGCCACGAAAACAAGTCCCAACGCCTCGGCTGCGCGGCGCATCTCTGCGGCGTGAAGATGCGGCGGGATCTCGCCGTCCGGCCGGTTGTCGATCACCGTCACATAGCCCGCCGCCTTGATCGCGGGCAGATCGCCCGGTTCGATCTGGGGTGAAACCGCATAGTCAGGGGTGATCGCGCGGATATCCATGTCGGTCTTCCTTCGGCTGGCGGACTGCCGGGCGACCATAGCCAGCCCGTCCGAAAAGGGAAAGCTCCGTTGACTTGGGTCAAGGCATCCGCCTCCCGATCCGCCTAGACTCTTCTCATCAGCACGGAGGATGCGATGCAAGCCCAAGCCAAGACTGCAATTTCGGTCCGGAGGGCCACCCTCGAACGTCGGTTGACCGAACTTGGTGCGCGGCTGGACGCCATCGAGGAAGAGCTTGATTCCCACCAGAATCCAGATTGGGAGGACCTTGCAACCGAACGCGAGGGCGACGAAGTGCTGGAAGCCACGGGTCAGGCCGGCGTTGCCGAGATCGGCCGGATCCGTGCGGCCCTGCGGCGGATCGCCGAAGGCACCTACGGCGACTGCGTCCGCTGCGGCGAACCGATCGGCGAGGCCCGGCTGGATGCGCTGCCCGCAACACCCCTTTGCCGGAGATGTGCCCGATGACCGCCCGCAAACCCGCCGACCTGGTCCGCGACGAGATCGACCTTCTGACCGCTGGGATCGAACTGCAGCAGCAGGGGCTTGACCTGCTCTTGACCGAGATGCGCGCCCTTGCGGCCCTGATGCCGGGCGAGGACTCGCGACGGCCAACTGACGCCGAGGTTGAGGCCGGGTTCGACAATATGCCAGTTTAGCCTGCCCGCGCCGCGACAGTCTTGTCTTTCTGCCTGCGTTGTTTCTAACCTGCAGGGCAAAACGGCTGAGGGAACCGGAATGTCGGCGCATGGGCTGAAGACAGAGCTGCGTGACGGCATCCGGGTCCTGACCCTGGCCAATCCGCCAGGCAATGCGCTGTCGCCAGCCTTGCGCCAGGCGCTGCTGGACGAGATCGCATCCGCCCCCGGCACCTGCCAGGCTCTCGTGGTCCAGGCCGAAGGGGTGGCCTTTTCCAGCGACCTGCCGCTTGACCCTGACGACAGCAGTCCAACACTGGCCGAGCTCTGTCAGGCGCTGGCTGATTGTGTGGTGCCTGTCGTGGCTGTCCTGCAAGGGCTTGTCACCGGGCCCAGGGCCGAGCTTGCCCTGGCAGCCCGCGCGCGGCTTGCCGATCCGTCGTGCCGCATCGCATTCGCGGGCATTTCGCTTGGCCTTTGCCCCGCAGGTGGCGCAAGCCACCGACTGCCCCGGCTGATTGGCGCCACAGCGGCACTTCGGCTGCTGCTCAGCGGCAGCGTGACGCCTGCAGCCGAGGCGCTGTCACTTGGCCTGATCGACGGCATCGCCGAAAGTTCCGCCTTGGCCTCGGCCTTAAGACTTGGCGCTGCGCTGGCCGTCGGCGATATCCTCAAGCGTCCGCCTCCGGATGGACCCGCCTGGATCGCGGCGGTCGCGGCGGCCCGGCGCGATCAGCCCAAAAGACTGCCAGCAGGCCAGCGGATCATCGATTGCGTCGAGGCGGCCTTGCTGCTTCCGACCGAAAACGCGCAGGCATATGAGACGACCACTTTGTCCGATCTTCAAGCCACGCCCGAAGCGGCGGGTCTGCGCGCTGCGGCCCGGGCCGAACGCAGGGCGCTGACCCTTCCGGCGGTTCTCTCGCGCCTGCAACCGCTGTCAGTCGACCGGATCGGTCTTGCAGGCACCTCGCCCGACCTGGCGCGCATCGCGGTCACCGCACTGTCGCGCGATCTGGGTGTGACCTGGGTCTTTGACAGCGAGGCCGAACGCAGGGCCGGGCTCGCCGCGCTCGATGCCGGGATCGGCGAGGGTCAGCGAGCGGGCAGCCTGTCGTCAACCCGGGCCCGCGACATGACGGCGCGGCTGGTTGCCACCGGGGGGGCAGGCGACCTGGTTACCCTGCCGATGGTGGTCCGGGATCAGCTTCACACGGCAACAGTGCCGCCGGACCCCACCCCGGGCGCCGCCCGCCTGGTTCTGGGCGGCGCTTCCGGCGAGATCGGGCTGTCGCTCGCCCCCGCCGGACGAGCATGTGAGCTGACCTTGCCCGGTGACGCCCATCCCCTGGCGCGGGCGACGGCTCTGGCGGGCCTGCGCCGGATCGGCCTTTCGCCAGTGATCGTCGGCCCGCGCCCGGTGGTGGGCGCCCGCTTGGCCGATGCCGGGCGCACAGCGCTGGCTTGGATGATTTCGCGTGGAGTGCCCCGTCGGCTCATCGCTTCGGCGCTGGATGGTTTCGGCGTTCAGTTGACCGAGACGATTTCTGCGGAAGCTCCCTCCATCCTGCGGGCCATGCCCGCGGCCGAAGTCCTGAACCGCTGGCTGGCCGCCCTCGCAAACGAAGGCGCGCGGCTTTTGGGCGAAGGCCTGGTCCGGCGCCCGTCAGATATCGACTATCTGATGGTGGCCGCGCTGGAATTTCCGCGCTGGCGTGGCGGGCCGATGCATCAGGCCGACCGGCGTGGGTTGATGGCGCTGCGCGCCGACCTGCGCGCCTGGGGTGCCGAGGCCGCGCTATGGAGCCCAGCCCCCCTAATCGACCGGCTTGTCCGCGAAGGGCAGGGCTTTGCCGCGCTTGACCGCTGACACTCAGCCCAGGATGATGCCAGCAACCACTGCGGCAAGCCCGATGGCCGACAGGCCCACTGCACCAAGATTGATCGCGACGACCCGCTGCAGCTCGGCCCGCATCGCGACCTCGTCCAGGCCCTGCCGCTTGGCCCGGTTCGCCCGCAGGATGCAGTAACCAAGACCCGCGACTCCCGCCAACGTCAGCGCCGCGCCCACCCAGATCAGTGCCTGCATGTCTCACCTCTTGCCTTGGGACCCGCTGCTAGACCGTTCCGTCCGGTCGCGCAAGCAAAGCTTGGGCACCTGACGATCCAGCCTTGAACCCCGGCCATCGGGCAGGGTAGGAACGCCCGACCCATCCCGACCGAAGAGGACTGTCATGGCCGATGCGACCGATCCCTATGCCGTCACCGCTGACGAGCTGCGCCAGTTCATCGAGCGCTACGAACAGCTGGAGTCGGAAAAGAAGGATGTTACCGAACAGCAGAAAGAGCTGATGGCCGAGGCCAAGGGGCGCGGCTATGACAC
>JBJTSJ010000576.1:0-5867 GCA_046076605.1 Tabrizicola sp. | reverse complement strand
CATCCTGTCGGCCTGGGCGGACAAGCGGCTGGTGGTGCGGAAGGCGGATGAGGTGCTGTTCGTCGCGGTGCCGGAGGGCGATGGCTTTGCCCTGACGGCGCTGGATGGCTCTCCCGCCGGGACTGCGGCCAAGGCCGACCTGACGGAACTCAAGCCCAACGCCGGGGTGCGCGGGCTGATCGAGACGGCGTTGGTGCAGTTCACCCTCTCCGACCCCGACCCCGCACGCCGGGCCGAGGCGCTGACCTCGATCGCCCGCGATCCGACTGCCGAGGCCTTGGAGCCGCTGCGGGCGTCGCTGGCGACAGAGGAAGACCCCACGCTGAAAGCGCAGAAGGAACGGCTGGAGCGGTTCCTGACCCTGCGCTTTGATCCCGATCCTGACGCCCGCGTGCAGGCCATCGATAGCCTGGCGGGCGACATCTCGCTGGATACCCGCGCGGCGCTGAACCCGCTGGTGACCACCACTCGCACCGCTTTTCCCGGCGATCCGTCGGGCAACGCGGCCCGCGAGCTGCGGATCGGCCGCGACCTGACCGAGGCCGAGGCCTATGACCTTCTGGTCGCTGCCAACCTGGCCCCCGCACGCCTGACACTGGAGGAACAGCGTGCGGCGCTGGTGGCCAATGTCGTTGACGGCAAGGTCGGTGGCATCCCGGTGGCCGAGCTGGACACCCAAGCCGCCCGCGACCGCGCCTATACCGCGCTGGAAACAGCCGGGACGGTCCCCACCGCGGCGACGGATGACGAGGCGAAGGCCGCCCTTGCCGCCCACCGTTTCTACGACATCTACGTCGAGCTGGACGCGACCGTGACCAGCGCCGCCACTGCCGCCCTTGCCAAGATCGACCGCAAGGTCGCCGCGATGCAGGCCGCGGACCTTGGCCTCGACGCGCTGTCGCTGGCCGCGATCTACTTCCTGGCCGCCATCGGCCTGGCCATCACTTTCGGCGTGATGGGCGTGATCAACATGGCGCATGGCGAGTTCATCACCATCGGCGCCTACACTGGCTTTGTCGTGCAGCTGTATGTGCCGGACTACACGGTCTCGATCCTCATCGCCCTGCCGCTGGCCTTTGCCGTCACCTTCGCCGCAGGCGTGGCGATGGAGCGGCTGGTGATTCGCCACCTCTACAAGCGCCCGCTGGAGACTCTGCTTGCGACCTTCGGCATCTCGATCGCGCTGCAGCAGATCCTGAAGAACGTCTTCGGCACCCAGGCCCGCCCGCTGACCGCCCCGGGCTGGCTGGACGGGGCGCTGACCTTCAACGACGTCGTCTCGATCAGCTACATCCGCATCGCGATCTTCGTGCTGGCGCTGATTTTCCTAGGGTTCTTTCTCTACCTGATGAAGCGGACGAGGCTGGGGCTTGAGGTCCGCGCGGTGACGCAGAACCCGGCGATGGCGGCGAGCATGGGGATCAACCCGGACCGCATCAACATGCTGACCTTCGGCCTGGGGTCGGGCATCGCGGGCATCGCCGGGGTGGCCATCGGGCTGTACGCCAAGGTGACCTCGGAAATGGGCGCGGATTACATCGTGCAGTCGTTCATGACCGTGGTCGTTGGCGGGGTTGGCAACGTCTGGGGCACCTTGGCGGGGGCAACCATGATCGGGTCCTTGCAGAAGGTGATCGAGTTCCTGAACCCCTCGAACACCCTTGCCGCGCAGACCTACATGATCCTCTTCATCATCCTCTTCATCCAGTTCCGTCCGCGGGGGATCATCGCCCTGCGTGGCCGCGCGGCGGGGGATTGACGCCATGACCCGCAGCTTCTTTGCCCGGAACCCGTCGGCCCTGATCTTCATCGCCCTTCTGGCAGTGTTCACCCTGGCCGTGACCGTGATGTCCGAGGGCCTGGGGTGCGGGGTCATCTCCACCTCTTTCGTCAAGACCTTGGGCAAGACCCTGTGCCTCTGCCTTGTCGCGCTGGCGATGGACCTGATCTGGGGCTATGCGGGCATCCTGTCCCTTGGCCACATGGCGTTCTTTGCGCTGGGTGGCTACATGATCGGCATGTGGCTGATGTATGCCCGGACCGAAGAAATCGTGGTCGCGGCGCTGGCGCAGGGTGGGTTGCCGCCGACGCCCGAAGAAGTGCAGCAGGGCATCGCCACGCAGATCTTCGGGGTCGTGGGGTCATCGGACCTGCCTGCGATCTGGTCCTTCGCGCATTCGCTGCCGCTGCAGTTGATCCTGGCCTTGGCGGTCCCTGGCCTTCTGGCGCTGGTCTTCGGCTGGCTGGCGTTCCGGTCCCGCGTCACGGGCGTCTATCTGTCGATCCTGACCCAGGCGATGACGCTGGCGCTGGCGCTGTACCTGTTCCAGAACGACTCGGGGCTGCGCGGGAACAACGGGCTGTCGGGGCTGCAGAACCTGCCGGGGCTGGGCGACACATCGCAGGACCTGATCTCGATCTGGTTCTTCTGGGCCTCCGCCCTGGCGCTGGGGCTGGGCTATCTGACGCTGAACTGGGTGGTGTCGGGCAAGTTCGGCAGCGTGATCCGGGCCATCCGGGATGACGAGGCGCGGGTGCGATTCCTGGGCTATCCGGTCGAGACCTACAAGCTGTTCGTCTTCACCCTGACCGCAATCATCGCGGCTTTGGCGGGGGTGCTGTATTACCCGCAGGCGGGGATCATCAACCCGGCGGAACTGGCGCCCATCGCCTCGATCTACCTGGCGGTCTGGGTCGCCATCGGCGGGCGCGGGCGGCTTTACGGCGCGGTGATCGGCGCGGCCTTCGTGTCGTTGCTCTCGTCCCTGTTCACCTCGGGTCGCTTGCCGGACATTCCGCTGGGCCCGGTCTCGCTAAACTGGGTCGACTGGTGGCTGGTGATCCTGGGTCTGTCCTTCGTCGCAGTCACCTTGCTGGCCCCGAAGGGCATCGGTGGCCTCTTCGACCGGTTCCAGCGCATCGGCACGCCGGACCGCAAGGGCGCTCCGCCGGGGCCGGATGACGGCAGCCTTCAGGAACAGGAGGCGCAGAAGTGACCGCCCTTCTGGAAGTGTCCGGCGTGTCCGTCACCTTCGACGGCTTTCGGGCGATCAACAACCTGTCGTTCGAGATCGGCCCGGCCGAGCTGCGAGCGATCATCGGGCCGAACGGCGCGGGCAAGACCACGTTCATGGACATCGTCACCGGCAAGACCCGGCCCGACAGCGGCAGCGTGACCTTTGGCGAACGGTCGATCCCGCTGATCGGGATGAACGAGGCCCGCATCGCCCGCGAAGGCATCGGTCGCAAGTTCCAGCGTCCCACGGTGTTCGAGGACCAGACGGTCGAGGCCAACCTGATCCTGGCGCTGAAGGCCAACCGCAGCCCTTGGGCTGTGCTGTTCTGGCGGCCCAAGGATGCCGACATGACGCGGGTGCGCGAACTGGCCGAGGAGGTGGGTCTGGCCGACCACCTGCACCGCAAGTCGGGGGAACTGAGCCACGGCCAGAAGCAATGGCTGGAGATCGCCATGCTGCTGGCGCAGGAGCCTCGTCTGCTGCTGGTCGACGAACCCGCCGCCGGGATGACCCCGGCAGAGCGGGAGCAGACGACGACCCTCTTGGTGAACCTCGCCAAGACCCGCGCGGTGGTCGTGGTGGAGCATGACATGGAGTTCATCCGCCGCCTGAACTGCCGGGTGACCGTCCTGCATGAAGGCAGCGTCCTGGCCGAGGGCTCGCTTGATCACGTCACCCGCGATCCGCAAGTGATCGCCGTCTACCTGGGGCGCGGCTGATGCTGTCTACCACCGGACTTACCCTCCACTACGGCGGCAGCCAGATCCTGCACGGCATCGACTTTGCCGCGAAGTCGGGCGAGGTGACCTGCATCATGGGGCCGAATGGGGTGGGCAAGACATCCTTTCTGAAGGCGCTGGCCGGGACCCACCCCAGGTCAGGCGGGACGGTGACGCTGGGCGACGATACCCTGCCTGTCAGCCGCCCGCAGGACATGGCCCGGCGTGGCCTGTCGATCGTGCCGCAGGGGCGGATGATCTTTCCGCTGCTGACGGTGCGCGAGAACCTGGAGACCGCCTTTGCCGTGTTGCCGAAAGGCCAGCACCAGATCCCGGAGGAGGTCTTCACCCTGTTCCCGATTCTGAAGTCCTTCCTGAACCGGCGCGGCGGGGACCTGTCGGGTGGCCAGCAGCAGCAGCTTGCCATCGCGCGGGCGCTGATCATGCAGCCGAAGGTCCTCCTCCTGGACGAGCCGACCGAGGGCATCCAGCCCAACATCATCCAGAAGATCGGCGAGGTGATCGACTACCTGAAGGCCAAAGGCACGATCGCGGTGGTGCTGGTGGAACAGTACTTCGACTTCGCCTGGGCGCGGGCCGATCAGGTCTATGTCTTCCGTCGCGGCGCGGTGGCGCTGGAGGGGCGGAAGGACGCGCTGGACAAGGCTGTCTTGCACCGCGAGGTCTCGGTCTAAGCTTGTCTCTTGGGGGGCATCGCCACTAGGGTCACCGAAACCCGAAGGACCCGACCCATGCGCGTGCTGTACGACCCCGAGCCCCGGACTACCGAAGACATCCTGTCGCCCGACGAGCTGGCCCGGTTCCGCGCGCGGTATCAGGTCGCCGAATGGCAGGGCGAGGACCGCGAAGCCTTCTATGCGCGGCACCTGCCAGAGACCGAGATCCTCGTCTCGCAGCAGGCGATGGGGGCGGACCGGCTGGCGCTGGCCCCGAAGCTGAGGGCGATCATCAACGTCGAGACGAATTTTCTGCCGAACATCGACTATGAGGAATGCTTTCGCCGGGGCATCCATATCCTGGCCCCGGCGGCGGTCTTTGCGGCCCCGGTGGCAGAGATGGCCTTGGGCATGGCGCTGTCACTGGCGCGGAACATCCACGGCGAACACGCGGCCTTCCTGCGGGGGCAGGAGAAGTGGCTGTTCGACGGCAACCGCGAGTCCGAGCTTTTGGCCGGATCGATGGTCGGCATCATCGGGTTCGGCGATCTGGGCCGCGCGCTGTACCGCCTGCTGGCGCCCTTTGGTTGCCGGGTGCAGGCGCATGACCCCTGGCAGCCCGATGGCCACCTGCGCCGGCTTGGCGTCGAACCCGTCAGCTTTGACCGACTGATAGCCGAGAACCGGTTCGTCTTCGTCATGGCCAGCATCACCACGGCGAACAAGGGGATGATCGACGCCCGCGCCCTGTCGCTGATGCAGCCCGGGGCGATGCTTTTGTTGATGTCGCGCGCGGCTGCCGCCGATTTCCCGGCACTGACGGCGGCTGCGGCCTCGGGCCGTGTACGCGTCGCGTCCGACGTCTTTCCAGTGGAACCCCTGCCCCAGGACGACCCGATCCGGCAGGTGCCGAACATGCTGTTCTCGCCGCACCGGGCCGGGGCGCTGACCTTTGCGCTGCGGGAAATCGGGACGCGGATGCTGGAGGACATGGACCTGATCGCGCGTGGATTGCCTCCGGTGGCCTGCCGCCGGGCGGAACGGGAAACCGTCGCGATGATGCGGTCGAAACCGGTGGAGCGTTCCTAGCCCTTTCCCTGGGCTGCCAGCGCCGCCTTGCGCATGTCCGACAGGGTCTGTCGGGGCGTCAGCGCCTCGGCTGAAATGGCAAGGTCCAGCACCGCTCCAGTCGGGCTGGCCTGCGCGCGGGCGAAGGCTGCGGGGAAGTCGGCAGTCGTCTCGACCCGCTCGGCATGAAAGCCGTAGGACCGGGCAAGGCCGACGAAATCCGGGTTTATCAGGTCAGTCGCCGAGACGCGCGTCGGATAGGTGCGTTCCTGATGCGCGCGGATCGTGCCGTAGGTGCCGTTGTTCAGGATCAGGACGATGGGTTGCGCGCCCGCCTGCATTGCGGTGCCAAGTTCCTGGCACGTCATCTGGAAATCGCCGTCGCC
>JBJTSJ010000575.1:0-5154 GCA_046076605.1 Tabrizicola sp. | reverse complement strand
CCAATCACAATGAAAAAGGGGCCGGGATGACCCGGCCCCTTCCAATCTGTTCCACCCGATCAGCGGGTCGGACGGATGATGATTTCCACCCGACGGTTCTGGGCGCGGCCATCCGGCGTCAGGTTCGACGCCACCGGCTGGTCCTCGCCACGACCGTAAGCCGCCAGACGGCCGCCCGGCACGCCCGCATCGCGCAGCACACCCGCAACCGCCACCGCGCGGCGCTGCGACAGGTCCTGGTTGTAGGCCGCGGTCCCGGTGTTGTCGGTGTGGCCGATCACCTCGATCCGGCTGTTCGGATAGCGCAACAGGCTCGCCGCCACGGTGTTCAGGTCCGCGCGCAGGTCCGGACGAACCGAGGCGCTGTCGGTTGCGAACAAGAGGTCCTGCGGCATGTTGACGATCAGGTATTCGCCCGTGTTCGTCACCGAGATGTTCGAATTCAGCGAGCCGCGCAGTTCCGCCGCCTGACGGTCAAGGTCGGCCCCGATCAGCGCGCCGGTGCCAGCACCCAGGGCGCCCCCAATGATCGCGCCCTTCAGCTCGTCCCCGTCACCCGCGACAGCGACACCGGCCACGGCACCGGTCAGGCCACCGATGATCGCGCCCTGCCGCTGGCGGGCGTTCGGATCTCCGGGATAGGCGTTCGGGTCAACGACGCAGGCGGTCAAGCCCAGCGTGCTGGCCATGGCCAGAATAAGGGGGGTCTTCATCATCATGTTGCTCTCGCCTCGATAGTTCGCCCATTGGTGGGCCTGTGCTAGGACCCCTGCCACAATACATGAACAACGTCGAGAGGCAGGCCGTTCCCTTGGCTTTAGGCAGGCTTCCGCGCATTCACATCTCTGTGCGCGCGGCCTCCCAGGCCAGCATGGCGCGCTTGCGCGGCAGACCCCAGTGATAGCCGCCAAGGCCGCCATCCCGACGCAGCGCCCGGTGGCAAGGGATCAGGAAACTGATCGGATTGCGCCCGACCGCCGTGCCCACCGCGCGATGTGCCTGCGGGTGGCCGATGGCGCCTGCGATATCGGCATAGGTCGTGACATGGCCCGATGGGATCGCCAGCAGCGCCTCCCAGACCTTGATCTGGAACGGTGCGCCGATCAGGTGCAGGCCGGTCGCTTGCCCGCCGAACGCCGCATCGACCAGAGGCCTGATCGCCATCGGGTCCTCGACGTAACTGGCCTTGGGCCAGCGGCTGACCAGGTCCTCCAGCGCGGCCTCGGCCCCCACCTCGTCGGCGAATCCCATGCCGCAGATGCCCTTCGCCGTCGCCATGACCAAGGCCGGGCCGAAGGGGCTTTCGAACCAGCCCCAGCGGATTTCCAGCCCCTCGCCACCGCGGGCATAGTCGCCGGGGCTCATCGCCTCCCAGGTCAGGAACAGGTCATGCAACCGGCCCGTGCCCGACAGCCCCGTCTCCAGCGCCGTTCCCAGCATCGTGTGCCGCTCGGCCAGCAACCGCCGCGCATGGCCCAGCGTCAGGTACTGCTGATAGCGCTTGGGGCTGACGCCCACCCATTGGCTGAAGACCCGCTGAAAATGCGCCGCGCTCATGTTCATCTCGGCAGCCAGCGCCTCCAGTGTCAGCGCCGGGCCTTCGGCGTCGATCACCTGAAGCGCACGGCCGATCACTTGGTAATGGTAGGATGGGGATTGGTCGGTCATTGCAGTCTCCTTGGCCAGCACCCTATCCCGGCAGCGCAAGCCCCGCGACCCGCTTCCTGCGCATCCGGAATTCCCGCCTTGAGCGTTTCGTGCAGGCATGGGCAAGTTCCGGCACCGATGCATGAGGTCGCGATGCTCCGCCATTTCCTCTTGACCACCGCCGTTCTGGCCGCTGTACCAGCAAGCGCCGAAACCCGCTGCGGCTGGTATCACAACCCCACGCCCGCGAACGTCATTCTGGAAGATGCCGATGGCCAGTGGTGGATTTCCATGCAGGGCGGGCCGCCCGCCCTAGGGTTCGAGGACGCCTACACCCGGGCCTTCGATGACCGGCTGCGCATCGACTATGCCGGTCAGGTCACCGATCGCTACGGCTACAGCTGCGCCTGCGCCGAGGGCGAGTTCAACCCCAACGGTGGCCAATACGACAATGTCATCTCGATCTCGCGCCTGACCGAGATCCCGCTGTCACGCTGCGAACAGGATCCGGCCCTGCCGCCGCCTTAGGCCTAAGTCGGTTGCGTCACGGTGGCCTCGCTGGCAAAAGGGCCAAATGACCCCGCAGCTGCCCTATGCCACCCTGAAACAGGTCTTCGCATGTTTCGCCGAGATCGAGCCCCATCCGATGGGCGAGCTGGAGCATGTGAACGCCTTCACGCTCCTGGTGGCCGTCGCCCTGTCCGCTCAAGCCACCGACGTCGGCGTCAACAAGGCGACCCGCAAGCTCTTCCAGATCGCCGACACGCCGGAAAAGATGCTGGCCCTGGGCGAGGAAGGCCTGATCGAGCACATCAAGACCATCGGCCTCTTCCGCAACAAGGCGAAGAACGTCATCAAGCTCTCGCGCCTCTTGATCGACAATTTCGGGGGCGAGGTGCCCTCGTCGCGGGCCGCTCTCGTCACCCTGCCGGGCGTCGGTCGCAAGACCGCGAACGTAGTCCTGTCGATGTGGTTCCATCACCCGGCTCAGGCCGTCGACACCCATATCTTCCGCGTCGGCAACCGCACCGGCATCTGCCCCGGCAAGGACGAATCCGCCGTGGAACGCGCGATCGAGGACAACGTCCCCGTCGAATACCAGAACCACGCGCATCACTGGCTTATCCTGCACGGCCGGTATATCTGCACCGCGCGCAAGCCCCGCTGCGGCATCTGCCCGATCCGCGACTGGTGCCTTTATGAGGAGAAGACCGCATGAAATCCTACCAGGTCGTCGGCATCGGCAATGCCATCGTGGACGTGTTCTCCACCGCAGATGACAGCTTTCTCGACCTGATGGGCATCCAGAAGGGCATCATGCAACTGGTGGAACGCGAACGGGGCGAGCTTCTCTACGGCGCGATGACCAACCGCCAGCAGGCCCCCGGCGGCTCGGTGGCGAACACCCTCGCGGGCCTTGGCAACCTTGGCCTGACGACCGCCTTCATCGGCCGCGTCCACGACGACGCCCTGGGCAAGTTCTACGCCCGCACCATGGCCGACGAGGGCACCGATTTCGTCAACCCCCCCGTCCCGGGCGGCGAACTGCCCACCTCGCGCAGCATGATCTTCGTCTCGCCGGACGGTGAGCGGTCGATGAACACCTACCTCGGCATCTCCTCCGAACTCGGCCCCGACGACGTCTCCGACAGCGTGGCAGGCAGCGCCGAGATCCTGTTCCTCGAAGGCTACCTCTACGACAAGCCCAAGGGCAAACAGGCCTTCGAACGCGCCGTGGACCTTTGCCACAGGGCGGGCGGCAAGGCCGGCATCGCTCTCTCCGACCCGTTCTGCGTCGACCGCCACCGCGACGACTTCCGCCGCCTGGTCAAGTCGCTCGACTACGTGATCGGCAACGAACACGAATGGTCCTCGCTCTACCAGACCGACCTCTCTACCGCGCTCGAACAGGCCGCCCAGGACGCAGGCCTCGTCGTCTGCACCCGCTCCGGCCATGACGTCATCGTCCAGCGCGGCGAGGAACAGGCCATCGTCCCCGTGAAACGGGTCGTCCCCGTCGACGCCACGGGTGCCGGAGACCAGTTCGCCGCAGGCTTCCTCTACGGCCTCGCCACCGGCCAGTCCCTCGCCACCTCCGGCCGCATGGGCTGCGTCGCCGCCGCCGAGGTCATCAGCCACTTCGGCGCCCGCCCCGAAGCCGACCTCAAGGCCCTCTTCCGCAAGGAAGGCCTGATCTAATCGTCGCACCCCCGTTCCCGGCAGGACCCAAGAATTTTCGCCGAAAATTCTTGGGCTGGCCCGACCGCATCTGTCATGGCAAAATGTTCCTTGTTTGTTCACGTCACGCCCTGAGTCGCCCTTGCCCTTCGTCGAACTTTCCGCGCTGTCGAACTTCACCTTCCTCACCGGGGCCTCCCACCCCGAGGAGATGATCCTGCGCGCGGCCGAGATGGGCATGCCCGCCCTCGCCATAGCTGACGTCAACTCCGTCGCAGGCATCGTCCGCGCCCATACCAAGGCCCGCGAACTCGCCCGTGACGGCGGGCCGAAAGTCCGCCTGATCCCCGCCGCCCGGATCGTGCTGACCGACGGCTTCCAGGTCACCACCCTCCCCCGCGACCGCGCCGCCTGGGGCCGGCTCTGCCGCCTCCTCAGCCTCGGCCGCCTCCGCGCCGAAAAGGGCGACTGCACGCTCCACCTCGACGACCTCCTCGACTGGGGTAAGGGGATGGAGATGCTGATCCTCCCCCATGACCAGCGCCTGACCCTCGCCACGACCGGCGAGACCACCGACCCGAAACTCTGGCAGTCCCACGCCCGCGCGCTCGCCAAACGCTTCCCCGGCCAGGTCTCCCTCGCCATGGCCCCGCGCTATGACGGGCAGGACGCGGCGCGCTTCGACAGCCTCGCCCAGCGCGCCAAGGCGCTGAACATCCCCACCGTCGCCACCGGCCTCCCCTTCCTCCACCACGGCAAACGCCGCCGCCTCGCCGATGTCCTGACCGCGATCCGCCTCGGCACCCCCGTCGACAAGCTCGGCCGCCGCGCGCTCCCGAACAACGAAGGCCGCCTGCGCTCCGAACCCGAAATGCTCCGCCTCTTCGCCGGACACGAAACCGCCGTCCACCGCGCCCACGACATCGCCCACCGCGCCGCCTTCTCCCTCGACGAACTCCAGTACGAATACCCCTCCGAAGTCACCGGGGGCGAAAGCGCCGCCCAGCGCCTCGCGCGGCTATCCGAGGCAGGCCTTCACTGGCGCTACCCCGAAGGCCCGCCGGACAGGGTCCGCGCCCAGATGGCCCACGAACTGACCCTGATCGCCAAGCTGCGGTACGAGCCCTATTTCCTTACCGTCCACGACATCGTCGATTTCGCCCGCAAACGCGGCATCCTCTGCCAGGGCCGCGGCTCGGCTGCCAACTCGGCGATCTGCTACTGCCTGGAGATCACGGCGGTCGATCCGGAACGGAGCGATGTGCTCTTCGAGCGGTTCGTAAGCCGTGAGCGGCGCGAAGCGCCCGACATCGACGTCGACTTCGAGCA
>JBJTSJ010000574.1:0-2741 GCA_046076605.1 Tabrizicola sp. | reverse complement strand
CTCGCCACGGTCGGGACGGTCGCCGAAGGCGGGACGCTCACGGCGTTCGCCGCCGAAACCGCCACGGTCGCCACGATCCGAACGCTCGCCATCGCGGTCACGCTCGTCATCGCGGTCACGCTCGTCACGCTTCTGCATCTGAACCGACACGCCTTCGGCATGCTTGTCGACCTTGATGGTCAGGACGCGCATGACATCGTCGTGCAGGCGCATCAGGCGTTCCATTTCCTGAACGGCAGCGGCGGGCGCGTCCGACTTCAGGAAGGCATAGTGCCCCTTGCGGTTCTTGTTGATCTTGTAGGCCATCGTCTTGACGCCCCAGTACTCGTTCTCAACGACTTTGCCGCCGTTGTCGGAAAGGACCGTGGAGAAGTGCTCGATAAGGCCTTCGGCTTGCGCGTTGGACAGGTCCTGGCGCGCGATGAAGACATGCTCGTAAAGAGGCATGCGGGCTTCCTTCGTTTCAGGGCGGCTTCATAGGACGGGCAAGAGCCTTTCCGCAGCCCGTCCACGAGAGGCATCGCCGGTTCATGGATAAGCGGAAAGGATGCGGCCTTATACAGATTGCCGACCTTGGCGCAAGGCGAATCGGTGGCAGGTCAGGCAGGGCCGGGACGGGCCATCCGGGCGCCAAGCACCAGCGCACCGACCAGGGCCGCGACTTCCTGGCGCAGAAGGGGTTCCGGCACGCCCACAAGCCGTCCCTGCAACGCCAGATGCACCACGCCGTGCACGGCCCCGAACAGGGTGCGGACGCGCAGGTGGATGTCGCCGTCGGGCAGGTCGGGGCGCAGTTGCCGCAGGGGCGCAATGATGCGGGCGATCAGCACCTCATGGTCCTGACGGTGCCAGTCGGGCATTTCCACCCCCTCTGGCAGGCGGTGTTCGAAAAGCGCAGACCAGAGGCGGCGGTTTTCCAGCGCGAAGACGGCATAGGCGTCGGCAAGCGCAAGGGTCACGGCCTCGGGACTGGCCGCGTCCGAGGCGGGGGTGAGAGCGATGCCGAGACGTTCCAGCGTGCGCGAGTTCACCCGCATCACCAGCTCGTCCAGATCGGCCACTGCATTGTAGATCGCCCCCAATGCGCAGCCCGCGCGTTGCGTGACGTCCCGCGCCTTCAGGCCCAGCAGGCCCTTTTCGGCGATTTCGGCCTCTGCCGCCTCGATCAGCCGCGTCCGCAGATCCGCCTTGCGATCCTTCTCTGGTCTGTCCCGCATCTGTGACCCCACGTCATTCTGAACAGCGTTCAAAAAAGGTCTTGAACAGTGTTCACGATTCTGGCAAGTTGTGAACACTGTTCATACACCGGGAGTTCCAGATGTTCAACACGATCATCACACTGGTCAGAGGCCGCAGCCACGATGCCGCCCAGGCGGTCGCGGATGCCAATGCCCTGTCGATCCTGCGCCAGCAGCTGCGCGATGCGGCGGGCGGGGTCGAGGCGGCGCGGCGGTCGGTTGCGGTCGTCATGGCCTATGCCGAACGCGAGCGGAAATCGCTGCCGAGGATCAACGCCCAGATCGCCGATCTTGAGGGCAGGGCGATGGCCGCGCTGGCCCAGGGGCGCGAGGACCTGGCGACCGAGGCCGCCGCCGCGATTGCCCAGTTAGAGGCGGAACGGGCGACTTCGGAACGGGCACTCGGGACCTATGAGATTGAGATCGCCCGCCTGCGCGATGAACTCGGCGCGTCGGAACTGCGGTTGCGCGAGTTGCAGCGCGGGTTGCAACTGGCCGATGCGGCGCAGAAGTCCCAGGCCGTGCGCGGCGTCGTCAGCCGCCCCGTCACCGCCTCGCTGGCCGAGGCCGAGGCGACCCTGACGCGCCTGCAATCGCGGCAACTGCATGCCGAAGCCACCGCAATGGCCGTGGTCGAACTGTCTGCAGGCCAGTCGGCCGAGGCAATCTCGGCCCGGCTGGCAGCGGCGGGCTGCGGCCCGAAGGTCCGCCCCGATGCCGCCGCCGTCCTGGAACGGCTGAAGAACAAATCCAACTGATCCCCCCCAACCTGACATTCACGGAGACCTCAAATGACCGACATGATCCAACCGACGATCCGCACCTCTCAAGCCTATACGATGTTCAGCTACGTCAACTTTGCCGTGGCGGCCGTGATGATGGCTGGTGGCGTCTACTTCCTTGAGGCCAGCTTTGCCGCCAAGGGGTTTTACGCCATGGCCGCGCTGATGCTGGTGTCGTCCACGGTGGGCATCACCAAGGCCGTGCGCGACAAGGAGGAATCCGACCGCCTGCACAACAAGCTGGAAGAGGCCCGCACCGAACGCCTTCTGGCCGAGGTCTCGCGCGACCGCTGATCCGGCGACGCTTGAGCCACGCGACTGGGGCCCATCGGGCCCCAGTTCCATTCATGAGGTCCCTCCTGGGGCGGCTTCACGTTACCCTTTCGCGGAATCTTTCGGGCGACGCAGCTCGCGCACTTCGCGGACAAAGGTGTAGTCGTGATAGCCAAGCCGCGCGGCGGGGTTGAACCGGGTATAGTCCAGGCGCCCGTCCACCAGACAGTCGTCGCGGATGTGGACGCCTACGACTTCGCCGATAAGGACCTTTTCTGGCCCCAGAAGATCGACCAGCTTCACAACCTTGCATTCAAGCGTTGCGGGGGCGTCGGCCACGCGCGGGCAGTCGATGGCCACGCATTCGGCCTTGGCCACACCCGCCGCGACGAACTCATCCGTCCCGCGCGGGTAACGGGCGGACGTCTGGTTCATCGCGTCCAGCGCG
>JBJTSJ010000573.1:0-6247 GCA_046076605.1 Tabrizicola sp. | reverse complement strand
CCGTGGACAGGCTCAGGTCAGCCAGACCCGCGCATAGGGCGGCAGGGCGATCTGGCCGTTGTGTGTCTCCACCCGCTGGTCCGACAGGGCGTCGTGCATTTCGACCGCCCCCAGGGTGCGGACCACGGCTTCGGGCAGGTGCTGCCAGTGTTCGGTGAAGTTGAACAGGCCCAACAAGGTGCCAGTCGGCGCCAGCCGCTGGAAGGCCAGGATCGCGCCATTGCCCGAGGACACCACCCGCACCGGCGCTGCCGCATGCAGGGCCGGGGTCGCCGCCCGGCGCGCCAGGATGGCCTTCGTCCCCCGGAACACCCGGGCGGCGGGCGTGTCGCCCTGGTGTCGCGCCTCGGCCAGCGCCCAGTCCATCCGGGGCCGGTGGATCCAGCGGCTGTCATGGGCGTGATTCGGATCGTCCAGGTAGCTGTCGTCGTTCGGCAGCGCGAGTTCATCGCCCATGTAGATCAACGGGATGCCGCCCCATGCCGCGATCAGCGCATGCCCCATCAATATCCGCTGCACCGCCAGCTCCGGGTCCTGCGCGATCCCGGCCAGTGAGGCGAAGCTGCCGGAAATCCGCTTGTCCCCGGTCAGCTCGTTCACCTGGAAAAGCGCACCCTTCGCGAAGGTGCCGGGGAAGGTCCCCTCATAGAAATCCGACAGGAAGTTCCGGTGCGCATGGCCCGACAGGCCCACGGCCACCGCGTCTTCGTCCGTCACAGCCCAGCCGATGTCATCATGGCAGCGGATGTAGGTCGCATAAGTGGCATTCGTCAGCCGCTCGGGGAAATGGGTGGCCAAAACATGGGTCATCAGCCGGGTGTCCCGCGTCGCCAGCGCCGACCAGAACTGCACCATCAGGCTGTTGTGATAGGCGAGGTTCCCCTCTTTCCCGTCATGCTTCCCGCGGCCAAGGTAGGGCAGCATCTCGGACGGCGAGACGATGGCCTCCTCCAGGTGGATCACTGCGGCGGATGCGATCCGCGAACAGGCGCGCAAGGCCTGCAGCAGCATGTGCACCTCGGGTTCCGACTGGCAGCGGGTGCCGAGCCTTTTCCACATGAAGGCCACCGCATCCAGCCGCAACACGTCGACGCCCTTGTTGGCCAGGAACAGCATGACCTCGACGATCTCCAGGAACACCGCCGGATTGGCCCAGTTCAGGTCCCATTGGTGTTCGTTGAAGGTCGTCCAGACCCATTTGCCGATCTCAGGGTAATGGGTGAAGTTGCCGGGGGCGTTGTCCGGGAAGACCTCGACCAGCGTCTGCTCGTAAAGCTTCGGCATGTCGGGCGTATCGAACATCAGGCAATAGTCCTGATACTTCGGATCGCCCTTCGCCGCCTTCTTCGCCCAGGCGTGCTCCTTCGCCGTATGGTTCAGCACGAGGTCGACGCACAAGGACATGCCCCGCGCCCGCAGGGCGGCACTGACAGCCTCGAAATCCGCCATCGTCCCGAACGCGGGGTTGATCTGGCGGTAGTCCATCACCGAATAGCCGCCGTCGCTGTCTCCCGGACGCGGCTTCAGGCAGGGCATCAGATGGACATAGGTGACGCCGAGGTCTTCCAGATAGTCCAGCCGGTCCAGCACGCCCTGCAGGTTGCCGTTGAAGCGGTCGATGTAGAAGACATAGCCCGCCATGTCGGGTCGCTGGAACCAGTCCGGCTCCAGGTCGCGGGTCAGGTCCAGCCGCTTTAGGTCTTCGGGCCGGTCGGCCCAACCCTTGCGCAGGACCTTGATCAGCTTGTCCCGGAACACCGGGTAGTTGCTGCGCGCGCCGTACAGTGCTTCCAGCATCGGGAACAGGTCCGGGGCGGATCGAGCCAGCCGCAGGTCGAAAATCTGATCCTCTGCCCCGGTCGTCTTGGCCATGGTCTCCCCCCCCGATCCAGCCAAGTTTATGCGGGTCAAAGCGTTTTGGAAAGGGGTCAGCCGGGCACGATCAGCCGGGTCTGGTGCCGGATCCGGGGCGCGATCCAGTGCAGGTCGCGCCGCGACAGGGCCACGCAGCCCGCCGTGGGCGCACCGGGCTTGCGCCACTGGTGGATAAAGATGGCAGAGCCGCGCCCCGCTTCGGCCTGGGGCCAGTTCCAACCGGTCAGGATCACCAGGTCATACATCGGATCGGCCCGCCGCAGCCGTTCGTGACTGAAGCCATGCGGCGCGCGGACCATCAAGTTGTAGTCCTCGTCCGCAGGGTCATCCGACCACAGGTCCGACGGGCCAATGGGCAGCGCCCAGTCGGCGGGGCGGGTCAGCCGGTCGGGGCGGTAGAGCATTCCCACCAGCCGATGTACCCCGGCAGGCGTCGCTCCGTCGCCCTCGCGCTTCAGCGGGGCCGGAACGATGCCTCCACGGCCGATCGAACAGGGAAGCACCCGGCCCATGAACCGCAGCCCGATCGGCGTGACGACCAGATCGGTCGGTTTCACAACAGATGCCCCGATTTCTGCGCTTTGGTGGCAAGGTAGGCCTGGTTTTCGGTCGTCTGGCCCACCCTTAGCGGCACGCGCTCGGTTACCTGCAACCCGCAGCCTTCCATCATCGCCAGCTTCTTCGGGTTGTTGGTCAGAAGCCTGACCGACCCGAACCCCAGCTTGCGCAGGATTTCCGCCCCGATGCGGAAGTCGCGCTCGTCATCCTCGAATCCCAGGCGGTGGTTCGCCTCGACCGTGTCGAACCCCTGGTCCTGCAGGCTGTATGCCCGCATCTTGTTTGCAAGCCCGATGCCCCTGCCTTCCTGGTTCAGGTACAGAAGCACGCCTGCACCTTCTTCCCCCATCTGCGCCAGCGCTGTCCGCAGTTGCGGTCCGCAGTCGCATTTCAAGGACCCCAGAACGTCGCCGGTGAAACAGGCCGAATGCAACCGCGCCAGCACCGGTTTCGACCGATCCGGGCGGCCGATCTCGATGGCGTAATGCTCTTCGCCGCCGTCGTCGGGGCGAAACACATGCACGCGGCCCGCCGCCGCCGCGACCAAAGGTACCCGGGCCGAGACCACCTCTTCCATCGGCGGCAGCGCAGCCAGGGCAGGGGCAACCTCGTCCAGGGTCAACAGTGTCAGCCCGTGCGTCCCCGCCAGCGCCAGCGCATTCCCAACCGGCACCATCAGCGCTGCGGGCAGAAGGTGCGCCGTCTTGGCCAGCCCCAACGCCGCCCGCGCCAGATCGGCCTGCCCGTCACGCATTGACTGCAAAGGTCCTTTCATCGGCGTCCGCAGGTCATCTGCCGGATCGGCCACCGCACGCAGCCAGCCAAGGTCGGCATCCAAGGGTGGGATGATCCGCGCAAGGTCGCCGTCATAGGCGCGGGCCTTCAGAGTCGTCGCCCGCCGTTCGGTGATCGCCAGCACCGGCGCCCCGAACCCGCGCAAGTCGGCCAGCCGGGTCGCATCCAGCGTCTCAACCGCCGCCACCAGGGCAGCGCCGCCTGCACCCGTCAGCACGACCGGCACGCCCATGCGCAGGTCGCCCCGGGCGCGGGTCAGGCGTTCGGCAATGGTCAGGCCCAAGGACATGCCCCCTATCTAGGCCGCATTGCTCCGGGGCGGAAGCCTTCTGACGATTTCTGTTGTTCCCAGGCCCTGTCCCGCGCCAGTCTGTGGCCGTACCGACAGGAGCCCGCCCCGATGAACGCCCCGACCCACCCCGCCCGCCGTCCGGTCTGGATCAGCGCCGACAGCGGCGATTTCGCCCGGTTCCGACAGCAGGTCGCGCAGCGGACCGCGCCCGAGGATGTGCCCGAGGCCGCCGAGGTGGTGCGGAACATCCCGATCTACACGGGCCAGACCGTCGCCAAGGCCGCCCGCGACCCGCAACTGCGCCGCGCGCTGACAGCCGAATGGGCCTGGGTCTTCGCGGACGGTCCGGGGATCATCGTGATCCGTGATGCCGTCCCTGACGCCACCATCGTCGACCGCGCCAGCGCGATCTTCGAGACGATCATTGCCGAGGAAAAGGCCGCGAACCGGGGTGGCGGCGACCATTTCGCCAAGCCCGGCGCGAACGACCGGATCTGGAACTCCCTGGAAAAGCATTGCCTGGCCGACCCCGCCAACTTCGCGGCCTACTACAGCGCCGACACCCTGGCGCTGGCGTCCGAGGCCTGGCTGGGCCCCGCCTACCAGATGACCGCACAGGTCAACCGCGTGAACCCCGGCGGCGCCGCGCAGGTGCCGCACCGCGACTATCACCTGGGCTTCATGTCGCCCGACCAGATGGCCCGCTTTCCCGCACATATCCACGGGGTCTCGCCGCTTCTGACCCTGCAGGGGGCGTTTGCGCATTGCGATATGCCGGTGGAGACGGGGCCGACCATGCTCCTCCCCTTCTCGCAGCAATTCCACGAAGGCTACCTCGCCTTCGGCCGGCCCGAGTTCCAGGACCATTTTGCCCGGCACCACGTCCAGCTGCCCCTGCAGAAAGGCGACGCGCTGTTCTTCAACCCTGCCGTCATGCACGGCGCGGGGACCAACCGCACGACGGACCGCTTCCGGATGGTGAACCTGTTCCAGGTCTCCTCGGCCTTCGGGCGGGCGATGGAATCGGTCGACCGCGCCCGGATGTCCCGCGCCGTCTTTCCCGTCCTGCGCCAGGGCGGCCCCGGCATCGACACCGCCAACGTCATCGCCGCCACCGCCGAAGGTTATCCGTTCCCCACCAACCTTGACCGCAACCCGCCCATCGGCGGCCTCGCCCCGCGGACGATGGCCGATTTCCTGACCCAGGCGGTGCGCGAGGGCTGGACCGACGCCCAGCTGGATGCCGTCCTGTCCGACCTGGAACGCAAGAACGCCACCTGAGTTGAAACATTTCCCACACGGGCGACACGTCCGCGTGAGGAATTTGTTGCAAACCTTGCGGGCTTCGTGATCGGGGCGCATGTCAACCGCATCAGCAACGGAGGCTTCCATGGCTGGACTGCGGAAAATCCTGCTCGTCGACGACGACGACGACCTGCGCGAGGCGCTCAGCGAACAGCTGGTGATGACCGAGGACTTTGACGTCTTCGAAGCCGGCACCGGCGCCGAGGGGATGGAGAAGGTCAAGGCTGGCCTCTTCGACCTTGTCATCCTTGATGTGGGCCTGCCCGACACCGACGGGCGCGAGCTCTGCCGCCGGATGCGCAAGCAGGGCGTCAAATGCCCGATCCTGATGCTGACCGGCCATGACACCGACAGCGACACGATCCTGGGGCTGGATGCGGGTGCCAACGACTATGTGACCAAGCCGTTCAAGTTCCCGGTCCTGCTGGCCCGCATCCGCGCGCAGTTGCGGACGCATGAACAGTCGGAAGACGCGGTCTTCCAGCTTGGCCCCTATACCTTCAAGCCCGCCCGGAAGATGCTGGTGGACGAGAAGGACAAGAAGATCCGCCTGACCGAGAAAGAGACCAACATCCTGAAATACCTCTACCGCTCGACCGCGGGCGTGGTGGCGCGGGATGTGCTCTTGCACGAGGTCTGGGGCTACAACGCAGGCGTCACCACGCACACGCTGGAAACCCACATCTACCGCCTGCGCCAGAAGATCGAGCCTGATCCCTCGAACGCCCGGCTGCTGGTGACCGAGAGCGGCGGGTATCGATTGGTGGCTTGACCGGGATTGTTGCGCGGCCGCAACGGCAAATTGCGACCGCCTTGCAACAAACACGAAATCTTGCCGCTTAGGGCTTATTGTTGCCGGATTCGCTTGCTACCTTTCTCGCATGCACCGGTTGTGCAGCAAGTTCCCCTGGTCGCGTCGGGGTTATGGCGCGGCATCCTCCCTGTTGGACCTGGCCGGGCTTTTGCCCGGCCTTTTTTTGTTTCTGACTCGATTTAATTCAGAAAATCAAACCGTTACGCAGGGCTTTGTTGCAGGTGCCCAGGGAAAGTCCTGCCTGCATCCTGCATCCCACAGGCACCACAAAGGCACCGCATCGGAATTTGGCTGCACGCATTCGCATTCCAATTCCCATTTCGCCTGACCCTGTTCCGGCTTATTCGGCGGACCGGCAAATGCGGCATCCCCGAAATGCAACCGGTTTCAATTCTTAAGAATTGCGGCAAGGCGGCTGTTTCGCAGAAAATTGCCGGTCCGTTGGTGAAACCGGGTGCCGCCAGACCTGCAGAATGCCAGTCGCCACCGCCGTACGGGATCGTGCCTGGACTTGTGACTCACCGTCGGGCGGCATAGGGTCGACCGCCGCAGCGCAGGAGCCCACCATGCCCTTCACCCTCGCCACCTGGAACATCAATTCGGTCCGC
>JBJTSJ010000572.1:0-5770 GCA_046076605.1 Tabrizicola sp. | reverse complement strand
CACAGGTTGAACTGCTGGAAAACCATCGAGAGGTTGGTGCGGATGCGGGTGACCTGGTCGCGGTCGGCTGGGTGGCGGCCAAGGCCCTGACCCTTCCAGCGAACGGCCTCGCCCTCGAACTTGATCTCGCCCTGCTGGCTGTCTTCCAGAAGGTTGCAGCACCGCAGAAGGGTGGATTTGCCAGACCCCGAAGAGCCGATCAGCGACACGACATGCCCGCGCGGAGCGATCAGATCGACCCCTTTCAGGACTTCGAGCGGACCGTAGCTCTTGTGCAGATCGTGGATCGCGATGACCGGAGTGTCGGCAGGGGCGTCGGGCATGGGGGATCAGGTCTTGCAACTATTGAATAAGTAGGGCGCAGATTTTGCATCATTGCAACGCCGATGTTAGGGTCAGGACCCATTATCGGCTTGAGGGCGCCCTTCCTGCATGATTCAAGCTCCCGAACTGACGGGGGTGATGATGAGCAACCTTTTCTGGCTGACCGACGAGCAGATGGAGCGGTTGAAGCCGTTCTTTCCAAGGAGCCATGGCAAGCCGCGGGTAGATGATCGGCGGGTGCTGAGCGGGATAATCTTCATCAATCGCAATGGCTTGCGGTGGTGCGATGCCCAGAGAGAGTATGGCCCTCCGAAGACGCTCTACAATCGTTGGAAGCGGTGGGGCGACATGGGGGTTTTCGCGCGAATGATGGAGGGTCTGGCCTCCGAAGGCGGCGAGGAGAAGGTTGTCATGATCGACGCGACGTATCTCAAGGCGCACCGCACGGCTTCGAGCCTGCGGGCGAAAAAAGGGGGCCCGACGACCTGCGCGGCCGTCTGATCGGGCGCACGAAGGGCGGGCTGAACACCAAGCTGCATGCCGTCACGGATGCCAAGGGGCGACCTCTGAAGTTCTTCATGACCGCAGGACAGGTCAGCGACTACACTGGCGCCGCCGCCCTGCTGGGAAGTCTGCCCGCTGCCGAATGGATGATCGCAGACCGTGGCTATGACGCAGACTGGTTCCGAGATGCGTTGAAAGACAAGGGGATACGCCCCTGTATCCCCGGTCGGAAATCTCGAGGCAAAGCAGTTCGCTACGACAAGCGACGTTACCAGCGTAGAAATCGCATCGAGATCATGTTCGGTCGGCTCAAAGACTGGCGCCGCGTCGCTACCCGCTACGACAGATGCGCCACGACCTTCCTCTCTGCCATCGCCCTCGCCGCAACCGTCATCTTCTGGCTTTGACGATCAATGAGTCTGGACCCTAGAAAGGCGCCGGACAGTTTGACCGTCATTGGCGGGCAGTTTTGTTGTAGTTTTAACGTCCACCACGGTGGACATTTGACCAAGATGGTTCGTGACCTGATCCAGCAGGCAACGATATTCGTCCACTGCCAACTTGCGTCGCATCATTCTGCGAGCGTTTTCTGAAACGGCGCTTCCGGGTTCGATAGTGTCGATATGAGCCAGGCCGACGAGAATTTGTTTCCGCAGGAAGACCTGATCGCGGCGGGTCTCTTCGAGTTCTGCGGCAGCATCAAGGAAATCACCGGCGCGTTTCAATAGCGGTGAAAGCGAAAGGCCAAAGCTGACAACCCGACCATCACGCGAGCTGACGCGATAGCGCTTTCGGTTTGGGCTGTCGTGGCGCTCGATCATCCCAAGATCGATGAAACGGTCGATGTGACGACGAAGGGTCCGCTCGTCGATACCGCCGACTCTTCGGCAGATCTCGAAGTTCGATGCGAACACAGTGTCCCCTTGCCCTGGCCGCAGGAAGCTGATGAGGGCCTGCAGGGTCTGGATATGCCCCGGCTTCAGTCCGAAGACACACCTTGCATCGCGCAAGGCTCGAAAGACCGCCCAGATGTCGGGAGGCGTACAATTCTCATGCCGTTCGCGCTGTCTGGCGCCGGCGGTACTTGTGGAAACCTGAGTGAATGCCATGTTTGTTGAACGACGGCCACGTCGGCCCATAGCTTTCCCGGCCTCTCGCACGATTTCTCGTGCAGAAGGCAACAAAAATCATGTCCACCGAATCGGCGACTCTTGACCGGTATGTGGGAGATTGCTACATCATAGGTGCAAATCGATGATGGGCTCTCCGAGGGAAACCTTGGGGGGCTCTTTCTTTTTTGGCCTTCGCTACTCTCCTTCTGCTCGCGTTCCATGTTTAGGGGCAGGGATCAGTCTTCCTGCCTTCGCTCTTCCAGCCATTTCTGGAAGAGGTCACGAAGCGTGGCTTCGGCGCGTTCCTCCAGCCAGAGGCCGAAATCTGGATTGTCTTTGCGGTTGACTTTAATCCCGATGGACTTGGCGTCGACGGAGAGGGTCGCAACAACCTTGCCACCCTCGTCCTTCACCGTGGAACTGCGTCCCTGCGCTGAGAGGCTTGTTGAACTCTTCGCAGCCCGCTGACAGGCACTGTACACAGTCTGGAACCTGTCGATGCCGGTAGCGTCTTGGGGCAGGGCAGCGAGGGCTGCTCGCGCAACCTCGGTAAGGGGGACCTTTGGGGCGAGGGCTGCAAGATCACCCCACTGACGCCGCCCGGTACCATGCGCCGGGCCGATGAGTCTGATCAACTCGTCGGGAAGCTGTTCGATTACCACTCGGTGATTGGAGATGCCTTGCCTCGTCAGTCCAAGTGCGTCCTGGATGACGCCGGGCTTATATCCGGCTTCTTGCATCTCCTTGATGAACAAGGCTTTCTCAATAAATGACGGATCTAGGCGGAGGTTGTTCTCTTGTCCTTGGGCGATCAGCGAAGCGTCGTCATCCAAAGTCCGGACGATTGCCTTGACCGGTCCGCCAACTTTTCTAATCGCCGCAAGTCGCCTGCGCCCGTAAACGACGCGGTAGCGATCCGGCTGGTCAGAGGGCCGAACCATAATCGGGACCTGCTGGCCATGCTTGCGGATGCTTTCGGCTAGCAAGTCGATACCGTCGTCTTCGAAAGCCAGCCGGTCCCGCAAGCCATCGACCTCGATCTGATCAGGGTCAATATCTCGGATGGAGTTGGCCGTGATCTCTCGAAGTGACTCTCGCAGGCCGCCAACGGATCCGCCAAGCTTTGTCGGTTTTGCTGGGGCAGGGGACGAGGCCACGTCCACAGCAGGTTGGTTGAAGATATTTCGGCCCATCAGCGTCGACCCCATGCCATTTGAATCGTCTGCTCAAGCTCGTCCGCGACGTTGTTCACGCTGCTCAAGGCCCGGTCGATCGTCTTGCGGATCAACTGGCTCGGATCGACTTCATATATCGTCTGCTGCGTCATTCCGGCGTCCGAAATCGCCGTGGACTTCAGCATAGGTTCCGTCATGACTTGGCCAGCCAGGATCGAACGCAGATACCCTGCCATCTGCGTCTGCGGACCATCTGATGGTTCGTAGCGTGTGATCAGGAACTTCACAAAATCCCAGGCCACCTTTCGCCCGATCGCCTCTTCGACGGTCTGCACGGTCTCTGAAGCAAGTTTTAGGAACTGGCTCATCGAGGCGATATCGAGCATCCCCGGCACCACCGTGACCAAAAGTCCTGTCGATGCTGCAAGAGCAGTCAGGGTCAGGAACCCAAGCTGCGGCGGGCAGTCGATCAGCACCAGATCATAATCTGCGGCGACTTCGTCGAGCGCCAGCGACAGCCTTTCGGCAAAGATAGGCTGCACGCGACGCGCCAGGGCATTCGCCGTCTCGGTTTCGTACTCCGACAGGAGCAATCCAGCGGGTACCATGTCTAGGTTGTGGAAATAGGTCTTCTGAATGACCGATGAGAGCGGAACTTTGTTTTCATAGCGCAGGGCGTCGTAGACAGTGCCGCTTTCTGCAAACTCCAGCTCGGGCCGGATGCCGAAAAAGGTGGTCAGGCTGGCCTGCGGATCAAAGTCCAGCGCCAGCACCCGATATCCTCGAAGGGCGAACCTCTGGGCAAGATGGATCGTGGCTGTGGTCTTTGAACTGCCGCCCTTGAAATTGACGACCGAGACGACTTGAAGCCGATCGCCGTCCCGGCGGCCCGGCAAATACGCGTCAGCATTCTTTCCGGTCCGGGCAAGGATGTCGCGCAGGGTGTCGATCTCTTCAGCTGAGTAGTAGCGATGCCCACGTCCGTCAGTGAAGACCTCCGGAAAGCTCCCATCCTTATGGCGGTTGCGTAGATTCGACGGGCTGACACGAAGCAGTTCAGCCACCTCCGTTGAACTGAAGCGCCGCAGCGACTTGCGCTCCTCCGGTTGAAAGGCAGCCCGCATTTGCCGGTTCAAAGACTCGGCCAAGCTGTCCGCAAATGCACCGATGTCGGCAGTGCCAACCCCGCGATTGAGTTTCATGCCTCGATCAGTCATTCACTGCCCTCAGGCCCCTACCAGGGCTCTTTCTGATTTTGACGGCATTAAGCCGATCTGACGCGTTTTGTCGTCAGAACCGAAATGACATGAACGCGTGAGTCCATCAAGAAGAATCTACATATGGTGGAAAAAGTTATGCACATCCCTAGCGAGCTTCAACCGAGTGCGCGTGTCCTGTGATCCATAGTCGAAACTGCAAGTGAGCGTTCAAGCTCTTCACCTTCGGTCGCCGCGTCAGAACGGCGACCTTGGAGTCCATGGCGTCTTAAGCCGGCTCGCATTGGCAGTTCGAAAGGTCGCCCAGATCACCGGAGTGTTGAAAGCAGCCCCAGTTTCTCGGCCCGCCCCAAGAGCATCTTCACCGATGACGGCTGCCAGTTGGTCCGCCCGCGGGGCGTACGCTCGCGCATCGCTTCCAGTCGAGTGCAGATCGCCTGAAGCGTGATGTCGGGGTCCGCGCCCTTTATGGCGGCGACGATGGCGGGCAGGCGGTCGTCGGTCTCGCGGCGGCCGGCGCGGGCGAGCACAGTCTCGAGCAGAAAGCCGTCGCGCACATAGGCGTTCACGGCACGTAGCAGTCGGCTCTGCGTCCACTGGCGCTCGCGGGGTAGGGGGCCGTTGACGATGCGCACTACGTCTTCCCAGGCCATGTCGGGGCGCAGGCGGCGGACATGGGGAACCCAGTCCTGCGCCGTCTCGTTCAGGCGCTCCATGTAGCCGTCCTGCCGCGCCAGCCGCACTTTGCGCAGCGCCGCTGGATCCCGAGCGCGCAGACCCGGATTGCCGCCAACCCGGCCTTTGGTTTTTGCGCTGGCCAGCCCGGCCTTGGTGCGTTCGCGGATCAAGGCGCGCTCGAACTCGGCCGCGGCACCGAGGACCTGGAGGGTGAACTTGCCCTGCGGCGAGGACGTGTCGATCGGGTCCGTGAGTGAGCGAAAGAAGGCGCCCTTCGCCTCCAGCCGTTCGATCACCTCAAGGAGGTGCGACAGCGATCGCGCCAACCGGTCGATGCGCACCACCACCAGCGTATCGCCCTTGCCGATCCGCTCGAGCACGCGGGCCAGGACGGGCCGCGCGCGGTTCCCGCCCGAAGCTTGTTCCTCATGGATCTCTGCACAGCCTGCAGATTTCAGGGCCTGCGACTGGGGCAGGGGGGTCTGATCTTCGGTTGAAATGCGCGCATAACCTATCAATGGCACGGGGCAAGGGCCTGTTTTGCAGTTTAAGGTATCGCTAATAAACGACCGTTTGTAAACGGATGCAACAGCAGTTTATGTCGTCCAGTTCATTGAATTGCCTTTGGTTTTCTGTAGCTGAGCGCAATCCGTGACCTTCGTCAGCGGTCGCGCACGCGTGCTATACAAGGAGTGCGGACGCGCCCCATGAAAACCCCTTGGTAAAGCGCAAAAAGATTGTATTTTGCACATATGAAACC
>JBJTSJ010000571.1:0-7991 GCA_046076605.1 Tabrizicola sp. | reverse complement strand
TCGACGTCGAGCGAGACATGGAGCATGCCGTTCTCGCGCCGGACGAGGTCAAGGAATTCGCGCAACGGGGCGACGAGGCCGCGTTCATCGATCACGCGCATGTCGTTGATGAAGATGTCGCGTTCCTGCATCGCGGCCTGTTCGGCGGGGTCGACGGAGCGGATGCCGAACATGCAGATGCGGTGGGCGGGGACGGGGGCGGGGAAGGGCGGGAAGGCGTCAAAGCCGTCGCGACCGGCGATGTAGGCGAGGGGGGTTCCGTGCAAGTTGCCGGAGGTGGTGGTGAGCGGCGTGTGGAAGTCGGAATGCGCGTCGAGCCAGAGGAGGAACAGGGGCCGGCCCTGGCGGGCGGCGAAGGCGGCGGCACCTGCGGCGGAACCCAGGGCGAGCGAATGGTCGCCGCCCATGATGATCGGGAAGCCGCCCTGAGATAGCGCATCGTCGACGCGGTCCATCAGGATCTCGGCCCAGCCTACAGTTTCGGCCAGGTCGTGCACGACGGGGTTGGCGCAGGTGACTGGCTTCAGCGCGGGGAGGGTCAGGTCGCCCCAATCCTCGACCCCGTGGCCCTCGGCGCTGACTTCGTGGGCGATGCCGGCGACGCGGTAGGCGGCGGGGCCCATCAGGCAGCCGGGGCGCTTTTGGCCCGTGTCGATGGGCGCGCCGATCAGGATACATCTGGGCATGGCAACCTCCGGTCGTTGGTCAGGGTGTAGCGGGGCGGCGGGCCGGGTGGCAACCGGCAATTCGGCGGGATCGGCGGGTTGGGGCTGGCAGAGTGGAGCGTGGGCGCGGCGGAAGGGCGCAGGCCTTTCCCCCGGGCCCGCGCGCGCCTATCATGGGGGGAACGACAGGAGAGGCTGATGATCGTCGAGCTTGGGCATTTCGCGCTGATCCTGGCGCTGATGGTGGCGCTGGTGCAGTCCACGCTGCCGCTGTGGGGCGCGCAGAAGGGCGACGCGCGGCTGATGGCGCTGGCGGGACCGGCGGCGGGTCTGCAGCTGGTGCTGGTCGCGGCAAGTTTCGCGGCACTGACCTGGGCCTTCGTGATGTCCGACTTCTCGCTGGCAGTGGTCGTGTCGAACTCGCACACGTTGAAGCCGATGCTTTACAAGGTTTCGGGCGTCTGGGGGAACCACGAGGGCTCGCTTTTGCTGTGGGTGCTGATCCTGGCGGTCTATGGCGCGGCGGTGGCGGCCTTTGGCGGGGGGCTGCCCGAGCGGCTGAAGGCGCGGGTGCTGGCGGTGCAGGGGCTGATCGGGGTGGCGTTCCTGTTGTTTCTGCTGCTCACATCGAACCCTTTCTGGCGGCTGGCGGCCCCGCCCTTGGACGGGCAGGACCTGAACCCGCTGCTGCAGGACCCCGGGCTCGCCTTCCATCCGCCCTTCCTGTACCTGGGCTATGTCGGGCTATCGATGGCGTTCTCCTTTGCCGTGGCGGCGCTGATCGAGGGGCGGGTCGACGCGGCGTGGGGGCGGTGGGTGCGGCCCTGGACGCTCGCGGCCTGGGTGTTCCTGACCGTGGGCATCGCGCTGGGGTCCTGGTGGGCCTATTATGAGCTGGGCTGGGGCGGCTTCTGGTTCTGGGATCCGGTTGAGAACGCCAGCTTCATGCCCTGGCTGCTGGCGGCCGCTTTGTTGCATTCGTCCATCGTGGTGGAAAAGCGGGAAAGCCTGAAGGCATGGACGATCCTGCTGGCGATCATGGCCTTTGGGTTTTCCCTGATCGGCACGTTCATCGTGCGGTCGGGGGTCATCACATCCGTCCATGCCTTCGCCAATGACCCGGAGCGCGGAGTGTTCATCCTGATGATCCTGGGCTTCTTCACAGGGGGCGCGCTGATGCTGTTCGCGGCCCGTGCCGGGGTGATGGAGGCGCGGGGCGTGTTCGGCCTGGTCAGCCGCGAAAGCGCGCTGGTGGCGAACAACATCCTTTTGTCGGTGGCGGCGTTTGTCGTGTTTATCGGCACAATCTGGCCGCTGGTCGGGACAATGTTGCTGGGGCGTGACCTGTCGGTGGGGGAGCCATTCTTCAACGCGGCCTTCACGCCCTTCATGGTAGGCCTGGCGCTGATCCTGCCGGTGGGGGCGATGCTGGCCTGGAAGCGCGGCTCGATGGAGCGATCCTTGCGCGGGCTGGTTCCGGCTCTGGTGCTGGCCCTGGCGCTGGGGGCGCTGGCCTTTGCGCTGCAGACCGGGCGGTCGGCCCTGGGGCCGGTCGGGCTGGCCCTGGGGGCCTGGGTGGTCTTTGGCGCGCTGACCGACCTTTGGGCGCGGACCGGGCGCGATGGGTTGGCTGCGCGGCTGACGCGGATGACCCGGCTGCCGCGGGCCGATTGGGGCAAGGCCACGGCCCATCTCGGGCTGGGGGTCACGATCTTTGCCGTGGCCGCAATGAACTCCTGGAAGGTCGAGGACATCCGTGTGGTGCAGGAGGGCGAGACGTTCCCGCTGGGGTCCTACGAAGTGCGGCTGGACCGTGTCGAGGAGGTGCAGGGGCCGAATTATGTCTCGACCATGGGGACGATGACAGTGACGCGTGGCGGTGCGCTGGTGGCGGTGCTGCAGCCGGAGAAGCGTTTCTATCCTGTGGCGCAGATGCCGACGACTGAGGCCGCGATCGACTATGGGTTCACCCGAGACCTGTATCTGGTCCTGGGCGACAAGCAGAAAAGTGGCGGCTGGGCGGTGCGCAGCTATATCGAGCCTTTTGCCAACTGGCTGTGGGGCGGCGCGATCCTGATGGCGCTTGGCGGGCTTCTAAGCCTATCGGACCGGCGCTACCGGGTTGCCGCGGGCGCACGGCGGATGCCGGTGGGGGTGCCTGCGGAATGAGCCGGGTTTCGAAGGGGCGGTGGGCAACCTGCCCACCCTACATTCTGGCGCTGTTCCTGAGCGTGAGCCCGGTGGCAAGTCCGGTCTGGGCGGTGCAGCCGGACGAGATGCTGGCGGACCCGGGGCTTGAGGCCCGCGCGCGGGCGATCAGCCGCGACATCCGCTGTCCGGTCTGCCAGGGCGAGACGATCGACGATTCGAACGCCCCCATCGCCCGTGACCTGCGGATCATCATCCGCGAGCGGCTGGTGGCCGGCGACAGCGATGAGGCCGTCGTCGACTATATCGTCGCGCGCTATGGCGAGGGGGTCTTGTTCAACCCGCCGGCCGAGGGGGCGAACCTGGTGTTGTGGCTGGCGGGGCCTGCACTTTTGCTTGCCGGGATCGGTGTGGCGATGGCGGCGGCGCGGCGGCGGGTGGTGCCCGAGGCGGCGCTGTCAGCCGAGGACGAGGCCCGGGTGCGGGAAATCCTGAAGGAGTGACGCCGCGTTCGGCTTTGGCCGATGGCAGCCCTTGGCTAGGGTGGCACAAAGGCGGGAGGACGGGCGATGGCGGAACTGGTGACGGTGGAAACGGGCGGCGGGGTGCATCGCATCACGCTGAACCGGCCCGAGGTGATGAATGCGCTGAACCGTGATCTGCGGCTGGCGCTGACCGCGGCGCTGCTCGCGGGACATTCTGCGCGAGTGATCGTGCTGACGGGGGCGGGGCGGGGGTTCTGCTCGGGCCAGGACCTGAGCGATGCCTCAGGTCTGGATGCTGCGGGGTTCGAGGGCATCCTGAACGGTGAATATGTGCCGATGATCCGGGCGATCACCGAGGCTCCGGTCCCGGTCATCGCTGCGGTGAACGGGGTTGCGGCGGGGGCGGGCGCGAACCTGGCCCTGGCCTGCGACCTGGTGATCGCGGCGGAGAGCGCGGCGTTCATCCAGGCGTTCAGCCGGATCGGATTGATCCCGGATGCCGGGGGGACCTCGTTCCTGCCTCGGCGGGTGGGGTTGCAGCGGGCGATGGGGGCGGCGCTGTTGGCGGAGCCGGTCAGCGCGCGGCAGGCCGAGGCCTGGGGGATGATCTGGGAAGCGGTGCCGGAAGAGCGCTTCGCCGAAGTGGTCGCGGCGCGGGCGGGGCAGCTGGCGGCGGGGCCGACCGGGGCCTATGCGGCGCTGAAGCAGGCGCTGCGCGGGGCGTTTGACCAGAGCCTGGAGGCGCAGCTGGCGGCGGAGGCGCGACTGCAGGGAGTCTGTGGCGCGTCAGAAGACTTTCGCGAAGGAGTGGCGGCGTTTCAGGAGAAACGCGCGCCGAAGTTTACCGGCAGGTAAGGTGGGCGGATCGCCCACCCTACCGCTGGGTCACACCCCGCGTTTCAGGCCGGCGACGCCGGTGCGGGCGATCTCGATCAGGCCCAGGGGGCGCATCAGCTCGGCGAAGGCGTCGATCTTGTCCGGGGTGCCGGTCATCTCGAAGACGAAGCTTTCCAGTGTGGAATCGACAACGTTTGCCCGGAAGATTTCGGCCAGCTGCAGCGCTTCGACCCGGGCGGCGCCGGTGCCCGCAACCTTGAGAAGCGCCAGTTCGCGCTGGACCGAGGGGCCTTCCATCGTCAGGTCGTGCACCGCATGCACCGGGACCATGCGGGAAAGCTGCGCTTCGATCTGGTCGATGACGGCCGGGGTGCCACGGGTGACGACCGTGATGCGAGAGCGGTGGCCGGTGTGGTCGACCTCTGCCACGGTGAGGCTGTCGATGTTGTAGCCGCGCCCCGAGAAGAGACCGATGACGCGGGCGAGGACGCCCGGCTCGTTCTCGACGATGACCGCAAGGGTGTGGGATTCCTCTATCTCGCTGTTCGTCGCGCGAAGGTCGTAGGCGGAGTGGCTGGAAGAGCCTTTTTTGATGTTGAGTGCGGACATCACGTCCCCTTCATGTTCTGTCTTCGAGTATCCAATGGCGGTGTTTTGGTGCAAAACCACCACCTTGCCGGGTCAGACCAGCACTGCCCCTTTCGCTCCGATGACGCCCTGAGTGTCGGCGTCGCCCAGGAGCATTTCATTGTGCGGCTTGCCCGACGGGATCATCGGGAAGCAGTTTTCGTGCTTTTCGACCAGGCAGTCGAAGATCACCGGGCCGTCGTAGCGCAGCATCTCCATGATCGCGTCGTCAAGGTCCTTGGGGTCCTTGCACTGGATGCCCTTGCAGCCGAAGGCCTCGGCCAGCTTGACGAAATCGGGAAGCGAGTCGGACCAGGAAGACGAGTAGCGTTCGCCGTGGAGGAGCTCTTGCCACTGGCGGACCATGCCCAAGCGTTCGTTGTTCAGGATGAACTGCTTGACGGGCGCGCGGAACTGCATCGCAGTGCCCATTTCCTGCATGTTCATCAGCCACGACGCCTCACCGGCGACGTTGATGACCAATGCCTCGGGATGTGCGATCTGCACGCCGATCGAGGCCGGGAGGCCGTAGCCCATGGTGCCAAGGCCACCAGAGGTCATCCAGCGGTTCGGGTCCTCGAACCCAAGGAACTGGGCGGCCCACATCTGGTGCTGGCCGACCTCGGTGGTGATGTAGCGGTCCATGCCCTTGGTCAGGGCCTCCAGCCGTTCGAGCGCGTACTGCGGTTTGATGGTGGTGGTCGATTGTTTATAGGATAGGCATTTGACCGCCCGCCATTCGTCAATCTGTTTCCACCACTGCGACAATCCGCGCTTGTCGGTCTTGGACCCCCGCGCGCGCCATTGGCGCAGAAGCTCTTCCAGAACCAGTGTCACGTCGCCGACGATCGGCACGTCCGCCCGGATGACCTTGTTGATCGAGGACGGGTCGATGTCGATATGCGCCTTGCGCGAGCGGGGCGAGAAGTCCTTGACCCGACCGGTGATGCGGTCGTCGAAACGCGCGCCGATGTTGATCATCAGGTCGCAGCCGTGCATGGCGAGGTTGGCCTCGTAGAGCCCATGCATCCCCAGCATGCCGACCCAGTTCTTGCCGGAGGCCGGATAGGCGCCGAGACCCATCAGGGTGGAGGTCACCGGGAAGCCGGTCTCGGCCGCGAGTTCGCGCAGGAGCGCGCTGGCGCGGGGGCCGGAGTTGATGACACCGCCGCCAGTGTAGAGGATCGGGCGTTCGGCCTGTTCCATCAGTTCCACCAGCTGCGCGATGCGGGCGGGGTCGCCTTCGGTGCGGGGCTGGTAGTGGGCGACCTTGGCCTTTTCGGCGGGGACATAGTCGGCGGTGGCGAACTGCACGTCCTTTGGGATGTCGATCAGTACAGGGCCTGGACGACCGTGGGTCGCGACGTGGAAGGCCTGGTGGATGGTTTCCGACAGCTTGGCCGTGTCCTTCACCAGCCAGTTCATCTTGGTGCAGGGGCGGGTGATGCCGACGGTGTCGGCCTCCTGGAAACCATCGGTGCCGATCATGAAGGTGGGCACCTGGCCGGTGAGGACCACGATCGGGATCGAGTCCATTAGGGCGTCGGTCAGGCCGGTCACGGCGTTGGTGGCACCGGGGCCCGAGGTCACCAGCGCCACGCCGGGCTTGCCGGTGGACCGGGCATAGCCTTCGGCCATGTGCACGGCGCCCTGTTCGTGGCGCACGAGGATATGGCGGATGTCGTTCTGCTGGAAGATCTCGTCATAGATCGGAAGCACGGCGCCGCCGGGATAGCCGAAGACGACCTCGACACCCTGATCCTTCAGGGCCTGGATCACCATTCTCGCTCCGGTCATCTGCTTCGACATTTCCGCGTCTCCTTAGCGCAACAAAAAGCCCCCGGAGTTTCCTTCGGGGGCGCATGGGAACCACTATGGTCAACCGTCACCGGCCCATGCGCTTCCTTCCTACGATGACAAGAAGTTTGGCCATTGGACCACCCTTGACGTTTCGGTCGGTAAGGTAGGGGCGGATATGCCGGGCGTCAACGGGATTTGCAAACAGAAAATGTCGCTGATGGCCGGGAAAATTGAACTTTTGTTGCGGCGGGTCGCCGCACTGCGCAACTTTCACACCAAAGCCGCCCGGCGAGTCGGTGCCGGGCAGCTGGGGCGGGGACTCAGCCCATGAACCAGAGGTAGCCGCCGTAGCTTGCGAGAAGGACAAGGCCGGCGATCCGGGGCAGGCCACCAAGGACGAAGGCCACCACAGTCAGGCCGATGGCAGAGGCAGCGACCCAGGGCATGTCGATGCTGGCAAAACGCGCCTCGGCCGGGATCGGGGCGATCAGGGCGGTCAGGCCGAGGATGCCGAAGATGTTGAAGATGTTCGAGCCGACGATGTTGCCGACAGAGATCTCGGTCTGCTTGCGGTAGGCGGCGATGACGCTGGTGGCCAGTTCCGGCAACGAGGTGCCAATGGCGACGATGGTCAGGCCGATGACGGCTTCGGAGATGCCGAAGTCGCGGGCGATTGTGGTGGCACTGTCGACCAGAAAGCGCGCGCCGATCACCAGTAGAAGAAGGCCTGCGCCGGTCATCACCCACGGCCGCCAGTTCGGGCCGAAGGTTTCATGGCCTGGCTCGGGCGGGTGGCCCTGGCCAGCGATGACGGCGGTGACCAGGAAGGCCGCGAGGCCCGCGAGGAGGATCAGGCCGTCCAGGCGGGTCACCTGGCCGTCGAGCAGCATCACCCAGATCGTGGCGGTGGCCAGAAGCATGAAGCCAAGGTCGCGCCAAAGCTTGCGGCCGGGGATGATGAGAGGGGCAATCAGGGCCGAGATGCCGAGGATCAGAAGGATGTTGCCGATGTTTGACCCCAGCACGTTGCCGATGGCGATGCCGGGCTGGCCTTCAAGTGCGGCTTGCAGGGAGACGATCAGCTCGGGCGCCGAGGTGCCGAAGCCGACGATGGTCAGCCCGATCAGAAGCGGAGACAGGTGAAACGCTCGGGCGATGGCGGAGGCGCCGCGGACAAGGAACTCTCCGCCCGCCACGAGGATGACGAGGCCGACGACGAACATGAGATAGGTCACGAAGATTACCCTTCTGCTTTTGCCGAAGGTTGGGTCGGATCGGGGGAATGCAAGGGCGGGGCGGGCGAATTCGGCAGGTGGGGCGCGGATTTGCCGATCAGGGGGCTGAAGGCGTGTCGGGCCGGTAACAGACCGCGTTCAGCTTGTTGCCGTCTGGGTCGCGGACATACGCCGCATAGAAATGCGGGCCGTAC
>JBJTSJ010000570.1:0-6345 GCA_046076605.1 Tabrizicola sp. | reverse complement strand
AAAACAACGAACTCTCCGGCTGCGATCTCCAGGCTCAGGTCACGGATCACCTCGACATTTCCAAAGCGCTTGGACACCCCTTCCAGCAAGATTCCACTCATTGCACTCTCCCTGTCGGCCTCAGGATCATACTTTCGGGTTATTACCCGAAGTCAAGGCACTTTCCTGATCAGGCCGGAGCGGACAGTGCCTTGGCCGTCGGCAGCCGGCGGTGGATGCCTGTCCTCAGGGAGTTGCTTCGGGTCGCGAACGCGCTTCCAGGGAAAAGATCGGCACAAAGCTGGCAGGGGCAAGTGATCCCTCGATCACATCCACACTGGCAGTGTCAGGGGTCACGGTCCAAACCGGGGGGCCGGCATGGCGAGTGGTTAAGGTCCCTTCCACCGCGCGAACGGCCATTTCTACGGACAGCCGTCCCTGCAAAACCGGCGAGTCGGTTGGCGCAGCAAGGATCCTTCCCCGGACCACGCCCCGGTAGACGGCGTGACTGAGATAGGTCGAGACCACCTTGACCTTCCCCTCCAAACCCCTTACCCGCAGGATCGGGACAGCTGCCTCAGCCATCGGGCCGCTGCCAACAAGGTAGTCGACGTCGGGCATCGCTTCGAGCACCTCCTCGACAAGCAGGACCTGTTCTTCGGTGCCGGTATCCCCAAATCTGGTCATCACGATCTGGCCAGCACTTTCGGCAAGCGCTTCTCGAAAGCCCTTTTCGACAAAGGTCACCCACCCCGCGCCTTCGGGACCAGGGAACCAGGCGACACGAACGGGCGCACTGCCCTTCGGATGGCGTTCGGCAAGAAAACGTCCGGCTGCAGCGCCCATCTCGGTCCAGGGCACGCTGGCCTTTGCGGTGATGCCGCTGTCGTCGATGTCGTTGACTGCGGCAATGACGGGCTTAAGCCGGGCGATGCGTTCCACCTCGGCCGTCAGACCGGCGTAAGACACGGCCCCCAAGATTACCGCGTCGAATTCTTCGCTCGCGCAGCCCTTCAGTTGGTCGATCTGCCGACTCAGGTTTGGATAGCCCCCGGCCTCGAACACATCGAAGGCAACGCCAAGTCGTCGGGCTTCCTCGACCATGCCAAAGTTGACCGACAGCCAATAGGCGTCCTTGAGGTGCGGGTACAGGATGCAGAACCGCCATGGGCGGGTCGCGTGGTCTAGCGGAGTGTAAGACAAGGGAACTGACGCGCTGGCGTCGTCGAAGGGTACTGCACGGGCTTCCAGTTGCCAGACTTCTGCCGGCGCCGGGCCCTGAAGCCCGATAGTCAAGATGGCAACCGACAGTGCCTTGTGCATCTTGTCTCCTCTTCCGCAGAATTGATGATAGCCTGCCCGGCAGAGACGCACTCCCGGGGGCAAGCCTTGCGGAACTTGGGCTACAAGTCGAGTCTTGGCGGACGGCTCTTGCTGGCCATCGCGCTGATCGCCGGCTTTCCGGTGGCGACAGGTGTGCTGGGCTGGTTCGAACTGCAGGACGTGGCAGCAAATCAGTCGCGCGTGGTCACCGAGGCGATACCGGCAATCTCGGAAGTGCGCGGCGTCGCCGAGGAAACCAGCCGAGTGGTGGCCGTCGCGCCAGAACTTGCTGCTGTGACCGATAGCGCGCAACGCGCCGAACGCGCGGGTTTCCTTTTCGACCAGGCCAATGCCTTGCGGGCGCGGCTTCTCCTGCAACAGGGGCTACCGGACGATGCGCTGGCAAATGCCCTGGCCGCTGAAGCCGGGCTCCGCGAGGCTTTGACAGCCATCGACCAGCTTGTGCGGCAGCGGATCAGCCTGATCGCCCGACGCGACTCACAGCTTGAGGCGGGCCTCGCGGCCGCAGCGGAATTGACCGAGATCGCCGACACGCTGGTCGCCAATGCCGAGATGGGTACCTCTGCGGTCATTTCCAGCCTGTACGGCATGGATGAGGCCGAGGCAGACAATCCCGCGGCGCGGCTCGACACGCTGGACAAGCTGATCGAGGTCGACCTGTTCCAGATGGGGCTGATGTTCGAGCTGCGCTCGCATGCGTCAGAAGTCGGGCTGTTGCTCAGCCGCGTGGCCGGTGTGCAGACCCAGGAAGAACTTCAGGTTCTGCGAGATGAGATGACGGCGCGGGTCAAGGTGATTTCACGACGCCTCGACTCTGTGCAGGACCCTCGGCGGGCGGACCGGGTGCGAGTTCTGCTGCGCATCATCGGTGCCGGACCGGCCTCGCCCCCCGAAACGGCGGCAATCTTCGAGACTGCAAGCCAGCTCTTGGCGGTGACCGAACGGATCGCGTTGGCCGAGACGGAATTGCGGCGCAAGGCGCTGGACCTTGAGACGGCGGCCTCGGTCCTTGCGGACCGCATCGAGGCGAATGCGGTGGCGGCGGGCCAGTCCGCCGAACAGGCAATCCTTGCGACACAGCGACTCTACGCCTTTTCGGTGCTGCTGGCGCTGGTTCTGTCGTTGGCCGTGCTCTGGTTCTACGTGCGTGGCAATCTCATCCGGCGGCTGAATGCCTTGTCGGCCCGCATGACGGGCCTGGCCAAGGGGCGCCTGGGCGAAGCCATCCAGCCCGACGGCAGCGACGAGATCGCGCGAATGGAGGGCGCGGTCGAAGTCTTCCGCCAGCAGGCCATTGCCAACCGCGAGCTGGCCGCCGAACGCGAACGGCACCTGGAAGAACTGCGCCGCCACCGCAGCGAATTGCAGGGCCTGGTGGACGAACAGACCGAAGCCTTGCGCGGCGAGGTGGCGGCCCACGATGCAGCGCGCGACCGTGCCGAAGCGGCGGACCGCGCGAAGTCGGAATTCCTGGCGATGATGAGCCACGAGATCCGTACGCCAATGAACGGGGTCTTGGGTATGCTTCGCAACCTGCCGCGTGACGGGTTGACCCGCGATCAGGTCGCACGGCTGGACGCGGCTCTCGCCTCGGGCAAGGGGCTGATGGGGCTTCTGAACAGCATCCTAGACTATTCCAAGCTTGAACAAGGCCAGACCGCCGCCGAGACGGTGGACTTCGGGCTTGCCGATGCTCTGGGGGACATCGCTCTTCTGATGACGCCAATGGCAGAGGAGAAGGGGCTGAATCTGGCTATCGATCTGCCTCCGCTGCCGCTGCCCCGATTGCGTGGCGACATGGGCAAACTACGGCAGATCCTGTTCAACCTGGTCTCGAACGCCGTGAAGTTCACCGACCGGGGCGAGGTGCGGATTGCGGTGGCACTGGCCACTCCTCCCGACGCCGACCCGCTGCAGCTGCGCTTCACGGTCAGCGACACCGGGCGCGGGATCGCCGCCGAGGCGTTGGAACGCATTTTCCAAGCCTTCCAGCAGGAAGACCCCCAGACCGCGCGTCTTCATGGGGGTACAGGTCTTGGCCTGACGATTAGTCGTCGCCTGGCCGGGCTTATGGGCGGTGCGCTGACGGTGACCAGTGCGCGTGGCGAAGGCACGGCATTCACGCTCAACCTGCCATTTGCCCGTGGGGCAGCGCTACCGGAACGGCCCTCGGTGATCGCATTGCCGCTGCCCGCGCTGACCGTTCTGGTCGTCGAGGATCACCCGGTCAACCAGCAGGTCGCAGCCGGCTTCCTGTCCGGTCTCGGGCATCGCTCGGTGATCGCCGACACCGGAGAGGTGGCGCTGGCGCTGGTCGCGAGGGGTGGCTTCGACGCGGTCCTGATGGATGTAAGCCTTCCCGGCATCTCGGGCATCCAGGCGACGCGACGGCTGCGTGGCTTGCCGGGGTTGGACGGGCTACCGGTGATCGGCGTTTCCGCCCATGCCCAGCCGCAGGACGTCGCGGCCTGCCTCGAGGCCGGAATGGATGAAGTGGTGCCGAAGCCGCTGACCCCGGAAGCGCTGGCTGGGGCGCTGGACCGGCTGTGCGGCGCGCGGGTTGCCGCGTCCGTGCACGAGACGTTGGCCGATCTTGGACCGGCGGCAACGCGGGACCTTCTACGGCTGATGCTGGACCGGCTGCGGCCAGAGGTCGAGGCGCTGGCTACAGCTCTGGACGCCAAGGCGCGCGATGAGGTGGAACGCCGCGCGCATCAGTTGAAAGGGGCGGTCGGCAACTTCGCTCTGCCCGCGTTCATCGATGTCCTTGCCAGCCTGTCGCGCGGTGACTCGCCACCGGAACCCGGGGCAGCGGACACGCTTCGCGCGACGGCCTTGGCGGCCGAACGCGAGCTTACCCGGTCACTGCAAGTGCTTGAGGATCAGGAGGGGATCAGGACAGCGGCGCAGTGAAGACGTAGCCCTCACCATGCGAAGTGCCGAAGATACGCGGCTGCTTCGGGTCATCGCCGAACTTTGCCCGCAGCCGCTTGACCATCACGTCCACCGTCCGCGATCCTGAATCGCCGTGCCGGTGGGTGATGCTGCCCAGCAGCCGGTCGCGCGACAGGACGATGCCGGGGTTCAGGACAAAAGTGCGCAGAAGCTCGTACTCCGCACGGGTCAGTTGAACCGCGGTTCCATCGTCGCCGGTCACATGCCGGGCAGCTGTGTCGAAGGTAAAGCCCGCGAAATGCACCACCCGACGGGTCAGCTGCCGCATCGCCGCTGTGCGCCGCAACAGGTTCTTCACCCGAGCCAGAAGCTCGCGCCGGTTGAAGGGTTTGCAGACATAGTCGTCGGCCCCCAGCTCCAGCCCGACGATGCGGTCAACGTCGTCGGTCCGCCCCGACAGAAGGATGATCCCGATTTCGGACCGCGCGCGCTGCTCGCGGGTGATCTCCAGCCCGTCCTTTCCCGACAGGTTGATGTCGACAATCAGGAGGTCGGGGTTCTCTGCTGCAAGCACCTTTTCCGCCCCTTCGGCCCCGGAGCAGGCGGTGATGCGGTAGCCGAACCCCTCCAGATAGCCCGTCAAAGCGGTGCGGGTCACCGGGTCGTCCTCGATCACGACGATATGGGCGGCAGAGGTCATGCGGCTTCCCCAGGGCGGTGGGGCCTTGTTAACATTTTGTAACAACATTCTCTAGCCCGTTCATGCCTTGGGTCTGACGTGTTCACATCCAGTGCATAACCTTGCCTCTCAGGAAAGCGATCGACTTTCCGGGGAAACGTCGGCGCCACGCTCGGCGCGACATGAACAGGGATCGAAAACCATGCAGACACTGACCAGACTGCTGATTGGCGCGGCGACTTTCGCCCTGGCCGCGCCCGTCTTGGCCGAAGATTCGTCCGACCCGATCATCATTCCGACCCACAACTGGTCGAGCCAGATCGTGATGTCGAACGTCGTCGGCCAGATCTTCGAAGGGATGGGCAATTCTGTCGAATATGTCTCGACCGACAGCCAGGCGGTGTACGAGGCCGTACGGCTGGGTGATGCGACGCTGGAGCTGGAAGTCTGGGAAGGCGCCTTCGGCAAGTCATTCCGTGCGGCGCTGGACAAGGGCGGGCTCCATGACGTCGCCACCCATGCCGCCATCACGCGTGAGGACTGGTGGTACCCGATGTGGACCAAAGAGGCCTGCCCGGGCCTGCCCGACTGGAAGGCGCTGAACGACTGCGCGGCCAAGTTCGCCACGCCGGAAACTGGCGACAAGGGCCGCTTCCTGGGCGGGCCGGTGGACTGGCTGAAGCACGACGCCGAGAAGGTCGACGCGCTGGGGATGAACTTTGTGGTGGTGAACGCCGGGTCCGCGGCAGCGCTCTGGGCGGAAATCGCGGCGGCTGAGAAGGACAAGACCCCTATCGTCCTCTTCAACTGGACCCCGAACTTTGCGGAGGCCGTCTGGCCAGGCGAGTTCGTCAATTTCCCGGAATGGGAAGACGGCTGTGACGTCGATCCGGCCAAGGGTCCGCTGCCCGACAAGACCTTCGACTGCGGCAACCCGGCGAACGGCTATCTGAAGATCGCCGCATGGGACGGGATGAAGGACAAGTGGCCCGCCGCTTATGGCACGTTGCAGAAGATCACCTTCACCAACGCCCAGATCGCCGAAATGGCCAAGCTGGTCGATGTCGACGGGATGGAACCCGAAGACGCCGCCACCGCCTGGCTTGAGGCAAACGAGGCGGTCTGGAAGCCCTGGACCGAATGATCTCCGGCACCCGTTACGGGTGATCTACCTTGCCACCCGGGGTACATTCCCCCCGGGTGGCCCTTTGCATCGGGGGCCCGAATGACTGCAAGCGACACCGTGATCTCGTGCCGGAATGTCTGGAAGGTGTTCGGTGACCATCCCGAACGGTTGCGCCTCTCGCCCGCGACGACGGCGGAGGAGCTGCGCAGCACGAACCACATCGCAGCGGTGCGCGACGTGTCGCTGGACATCCGGCGCGGCGAGATGCTGGTCGTGATGGGGCTGTCAGGCTCGGGCAAGTCGACGCTGGTGCTCTGCCTTG
>JBJTSJ010000569.1:0-7134 GCA_046076605.1 Tabrizicola sp. | reverse complement strand
CCCCCTCCCCCGGCCCCTCCCCCCCGAGGGGAGAGGGGTGACCCTGGGGGATCTGGTGCGCTTTTCCTGGCAGCGGCAGTACTGGGCTTTGGTGGGGACGCCTCCGGCGGGAGTATTTGGAACATGGGCAAGGGGGAAGGTGCCGTGCCCGGTGGGTCGCGGGGGCATCGGTTGCCCTTGTGGTCGCTGGAAGGGAGTCGTTCTGAAGCCCGACCTACAGCACGTAGCGCGAGATGTCGGCGGAGCGGGCCAGTGCGCCGATGTTGGTTTCGACGAAACCGGCGTCCACGGTGACGGATTGGCCGGAGCGGTCGGGGGCGGCGAAGCTGAGTTCTTCGAAGACGCGCTCCATCACCGTGTAGAGGCGGCGGGCGCCGATGTTTTCGACGCTGCGGTTCACCTCCGCCGCGATGCGAGCGAGGGCCGCGATGCCGTCGGGGGTGAAGGTCACCGTCACCTCTTCGGTCGCCATCAGGGCAGTGTATTGCCGGGTCAGGGCGTTGTCGGTGTCGGTGAGGATGCGGATGAAGTCTTCCTCGGTCAGCGGGGCGAGTTCGACGCGGATCGGGAGGCGGCCCTGGAGTTCCGGGAGGAGGTCGGACGGCTTGGCGATGTGGAAGGCGCCGGAGGCGATGAAGAGGATGTGGTCGGTCTTGACCGGGCCATGCTTGGTGGAGACCGTGGTGCCTTCGATCAGGGGGAGAAGGTCGCGCTGGACGCCTTCGCGGCTGACATCGGCGCCGCGGGCGTCACTGCGGGCGCAGATCTTGTCGATCTCATCCAGGAAGACGATGCCGTTTTCCTGCACGGCCTCCAGCGCGGCGGCGCGAACAGCTTCGTCGTCGAGAAGCTTGTCGGCCTCTTGCCCGATCAGGATGTCGTAGCTTTGCGCCACGGTCATCCGTTTGCGGGTGGAGCGGCCGCCGAAGGCCTTGAACAGGTCTTGCAGGCCCTGCATCTGGGTTTCCATGCCGGGCATCCCGAAGCCCATTGGCATGGCAGGGGCGGCGTCGGCGACGTCGATCTCGATCATCGTGTCGTCAAGTTCGCCGCGTTTCAGCTTGGCGCGGAACATCTCACGCGTCTGGTCGCGGGCGTCCTTGCCGGCGATGGCATCGATCACCCGGTCCTCGGCCGATTTCTGGGCCTTGGCCTTCACGTCGTCGCGCATCCGGGCACGGGTGTCGTTCATGGCAACGTCGACGAGATCCCGGACGATGGAATCGACGTCGCGGCCGACGTAGCCGACTTCGGTGAACTTGGTGGCTTCGACCTTGAGGAAGGGCGCTTTCGCCAGCTTGGCGAGGCGGCGGCTGATCTCGGTCTTGCCGACGCCGGTGGGGCCGATCATCAGGATGTTCTTCGGATAGACCTCGTCCCGCAAGTCGTCGCCCAGCTGCTTGCGCCGCCAGCGGTTGCGCAGCGCCACGGCGACAGCGCGCTTGGCGTCGCGCTGGCCGATGATGAAGCGGTCAAGCTCGGAGACGATTTCGCGGGGGGTGAGGTCGGTCATTCGGTCGATCCATAGGGCGGCAGGCGGGATTTGCCGGGGAAATTCGGGAGGACTGCCATTACCTTGGCGCGCAGTTGCACCCACCAGGTGCCCATGGCGGTGATGAATGCGCCAAGGATGAGCAGGGCGAGGATCCAGCCCATGCCGTCGCCGTCGCCCGTCGCCCAAGTGATGACGATGGCGATGTAGGCGATGGCGGCCGTCAGGAAGCTGCGGCGGTCGATGACCAGGGCAAGAAGTGCGATCAGGATCAGCGCGAGGGCGAGAAAGCCGGTGCCGCCGCCGTTCAAGAGGGTGACGGCTACGGTGTTGACCAGGGCGGGGGCGGCGAGGAGGTGGCACCAGAAGGCGGTGGCGGAATGGCGGCCGAGGCGGTGGGGATCGCGGGTGTCGAACCACATCCCGGTCAGGAACATGCCGATCCCGAAGAGAAGCGTGGCGGTGGCGAAAGCGGGGCTTTCCGACAGGTCGAAGAAGGCGCTGTAGCCGCCCTCGCCCATCAGGCCACCGGCCACCAGCCCGCCGACATTCGTGGCCGAAGCGGTGATGGAATAGACGAGGCCGAGGACAAAGCAGCCGGTCAGGAAGGCGGCGAAGGGCAGGCGGAAGCGCAGGTACCATGCGACCATCCCGGCGGCGGCGAGGCCGAAGCCGAGGATGGAGATCATCCGCCCATTGGTCACGGAGGGTGCGACGATGGTGAAGGCGAACGTCAGGAGGCCGGCTCCGAAGGCGACGGCGAGGACCATCGAGGGCAGCGTCATGCGGCGTTTCAGGGTGAAGTAGCTTGCGAACCACCAGGCGACCGCGGCGGTGACGAGCGGCAGCGCGGTCAGGAGGAGGCCGCGGGTGAGGAGGGTGAACAGCCCCAGGATACCGGTCAGCAGGATGACAAGGCCGATGGAGATGAAGATTTCCGAGAAGCCGCGGAAGAACTCGAACGGTTCATCCTCTTGCGGGAGGGCAGCGCGTTTTCCGGCGCGGTCATTGGCAAGTGCGGACAGGGACGCGGCCTGCGCTTCGCTGAGAATTCCGGCAGAGACGGCAGCGCGGAGGTCTTCTGGGGTCATCTTCAGCCTACTTCGGCAGGAAATCGTTCAGGCACAGATAAGGGGTTTGTCGCCGCAAACCAAGTCAGGTAAATTGGTATCTACCGGGCGTATATACATTCAACTCTGTGTATGTATACATGCGCTTCGGGTCGCAAAGAGCTGACAAAACAAGAAAAACACGAAGGCCGGGGGTCCGGGAAGGAGTGGGTCAATGGTGGACGAGGTCCCAAAACGGCTGAGCATCGCCGAAAAGCGTGCGCTGAATGCGCCGCTGGTCCTTGGTGCCGAAGAGCAGGTTGATGAGCTGCCGGTCGAGGCGCTTTCGGACTGGGCAAATGCCGCGTTGCCCGAGCAGTCACGCAAGAAGCTGATCTCGTTGCGGGTGGACCCGGATGTGATCGAGTTCTTCAAGGCACAGGGGCCGGGCTATCAGACGCGGATGAACGCGGTGCTGCAGGCCTATATGCAGGTGAAGAAAGAGCTGGGCCAGGGCTAGGGCTCAGGCGAGGCGGCTGATCTTTTCGACCGTCAGGTTGCCGTTGGTGTAGACGCAGATGTCGGCGGCGATGGCCATGGCCTGGCGGGCGATCGCTTCGGCGTCAAGGTCGGTGGCCATCAGGCCGCGGGCGGCGGCGAGGGCGAAGTTGCCGCCAGAGCCGATAGCGGCGACGTCGTGTTCGGGTTCAAGCACGTCCCCGGCGCCAGTGATGACGTAGAGCGCTACGCCGTCGGTCACGATCAGCATGGCTTCGAGGTTGCGGAGGTACTTGTCCATCCGCCAGTCCTTGGCCAGGTCGACGCAGGCGCGGGCCAGCTGGCCGGGGGCGGATTCGAGCTTTTTCTCCAGCCGTTCGAGAAGAGTGAAGGCGTCGGCGGTCGATCCGGCGAAGCCGCAGACGACGTCGTGGCCGCCGGGGGACAGGCGGCGGACCTTGCGGGCGGTGCCCTTGATGACGGTCTGGCCCAGCGAAACCTGCCCATCGCCCGCCACGACGACCTCACCCCCGCGACGAACCGCGAGGATGGTGGTGCCGTGCCAGCCGGGGAATTTGTCTTCGGCCATCATGCCCTCCGTTTGCGTCTATATATGCGGGCGGTCCCCACAATGCAAAACGCCCGCACCTTGCGGCACGGGCGTTCGCGAAACCTTGGGCCGGATTTAACGGCGCAGGCCGAGGCGGGTGATCAGCGAGGAATACCGCGCTTCGTCCGTCTTTTTCAGGTAGTCCAGCAGCTTGCGGCGCTGGGCGACGAGCATGAGGAGGCCACGACGCGAGTGGTTGTCGTTCTTGTGGCCCTTGAAATGCTCGGTCAGGGTAGCAATGCGCGAGGAGAGGATCGCAACCTGGACTTCCGGCGAACCGGTGTCGCCTTCCTTGGTCGCGTATTCCTTGATGACCTTGGCTTTTTCTTCAACGGTGATCGACATCGGGATCTCCTGTCAAAAGGGTTATGGCACAAGCCGGGATGTCGTCCAGCAGGGCCCTTGGAGGGTCCGCGTTCAGGCGGATGCGGGCGTATAGGCGGAAATGCGGGAAAAGGAAAGGGGCTTGGTGCAGGGTAAACCGGCATTAACCACCCATTCAGATTCCCGGGGCCTTGCGACCATCTGTTCTTTGTTGGTTCTTCCAGCCATGGTATTTCTGCGAGAGATTTTCTTGCAATACCATATGGTTAACGCGTGGAAACCAGTGTTGGGCAAGAGTACGGCCTGTTGTCTGGGAGTGTTCTGGGTTGCTTGCGTTGCTTGGATTGTTCGGGGTCGTCATGGCCGGTCTTGCTGCCGATGCCGTCTTGTTCAACCGTCAGGACGATCAGGACGATGATGAGTCCGATCTTCAGCCGGAAGAGGAAGAAACCCAAGACCACGGTGACCTGCTGTCTGACATCGTGATCGAAAAGGATGTCCCGCAATCCGATGACATTCCCGACCCCGTCGACCAGCCCGTTACCCTTCAGGGCGGCGGCGGGGCCGACAAGCTGTCTGGCCTGGGTGGCGACGATGACATCTATGGCAAGGGAGGCTCGGACCTGATCGATGGCCGGGCCGGTGACGACTGGATCGACGCCGATGAAGGCAACGATGGTGTCTGGGCGGGCGATGGCGAGGATACGGTCTGGGGTGATGAGGGCAATGACAGCCTGATCGGCCAAGCAGGCAACGACGAACTGCATGGCGGGACTGGAAACGACAGCCTTGCCGGATGCGAAGGTGATGACACCCTGATTGGCGACGCGGGAAATGATGCCCTGCTGGGTGGCGAAGGCGATGACTGGCTGGACGGCCTTGATGATGATGACTGGCTGACGGGCGGGAGCGGCAACGACAGCCTGACCGGGGGCCAGGGACCCGACATTCTGGATGGCGGTGCCGGCAATGATGCACTTTACGGTTTCGAGTCTGAGGGCTTTGAGCAGGAGACCGACTTTCTGAACGGCGGGACCGGGGATGACCGGCTTTTCCTGGGCGCGGGCGACTATGCGACGGGTGGTGATGGCGCGGATGAATTCATCCTTCAGGACTGGCAGACCGAGACCGGCGTGTCGCAGATCGCCGACTATGATCCGGCCGAGGATCAGCTGGTCATCGTCTACGATCCATCCATTCACACTGACCCCGTTCTGACCATCGGCCCGGAGGATGGCAGTCAGGGTCAGGCGATCTATCTGGACGGTGTAAAGGTCGCGGTGGTGAGTGGTGCACCGGTCGATCTTGCGGATATCCGTCTGGTCACGGGCTGAGGTCTACCAGAGCTCTGGCTGACGATCATAGCCGACATAAAGCGGGTGACGTGGTTGTCCCTGGCCCGTCAGGCCAAGGTGCCAGAGCGGCGCCCCGGACTGCCGAACCAGGTCGGTGACCGCGGCACCACGATCAAGGTGCAGGCCGTGATTGCCCCAGGCGCAAAGCACGATGTCCGCCCAAGGCAGGCTGTCTCGGATGGCTGCATCATTGCCAGGTCCGATGGGGTCTGCTTCGGCGCGCATGACCTTTGGGTCGGTCGCGCGAAAGGCAAAGATGTTCGTCACCCGGAAGGCGCCATAGCCCAGCGCCTGTGCGCGACGTTGGCAGCGTTCGACCGTTGGGTCGTTCTGCAGCTCGGTCGCGGTCGAGGGGTTCAGCATGATGAACAAGGCGCGCGGCCCCGGCCCCCAGGTGCGGGTCAACAGATACCGATAGCGTTCGCAGTCCGAATAGACGGCTTCGGACACGGTCCCCGCATTGGAATGACGGCGCAGAATCACTGTTGCAGCCCCCTGCTGGCGTTGCCCGCGCCCCCGAACGGATTTTGTCCGGCAAACCAGGTCACAGCGGGGCGCAGGGAACAGTTCAGCGCGCAGCCGGTCAAGCCCAAAAGGGTGCGCCGCCGGGCGTCTGCCTTTGCCGGTCCGGGCAAAATCCGGCCTTGCCGCCGATTCCGCTTGTTGCAGCTTTTCCGGGTCGCCTAGATACAATCGCATCGACGCGAGTAAGGAGTGCGCGACTTGTCCGATCTGATCATTGCCATCTATCGCACCCAGAATCCCGCCTTTGTGGCTGGCGAAGCGCTTGCGTCGTTTCAACAGGAGGCCGGGACCGAACCAGAGGACATCGTCGCTGTCACGCGGGATGCATCTGGGCGGGTCTCGCTTAACCAGTCGATCGATCTTGCCAGCGGTCGACCGCTGGGCGGGGGCAATTGGGGCGTGTTGATCGGCACGATGTTTCTGGATCGGCGCAAGCCGCAGCCGGATGAAAAGGGCCTTGCGGCACGATTTCGGGCAGTTGGCCTGGATCAGGCGTTCCTGCAAGAGATCACCGCGTCGCTGGGCAAGGGTGGTGCTGCGATCGGAATGCGGGTGCGCCTTCTGGGCAAGGACCGGGTCATCGAAAAGCTGACCAGTCTTCCGGGCAAGTCGAAGATCTGCTGGACCAGACTGAGCCCCGATACGGAAGATGCGCTGCTGGACATGCAGGGCCAGATTCCCGATGCGGTAGTGAACCAACATGCGGCCTGGGATGCACCGTGACCGACTTCTGTCTTGACGGACGTGCCGCGGCTGCCCCCTTTGTACTCGCATGACCGAGAAATCCGCCGATAAACCCGCGGCCAAGCCGGCGGGCAACACGCGAAAGCGGAAGGCGGCTGTCGAGGCCGCGCCGCAATCGCGCCTGCGTCGGGGTGCGCGATGGGTCTTGCGTGGGATCGGGGCAGTGGCGGGCTTCTATGCGGTGCTGATCCTGCTGTTCTCCGTCGTGCCGCCACCGATCAACCTGTACCAACTGGGGGAATTCTTGCGGCTGGGCGGGATCGAGAAGGACTGGGTCAGCTGGGAGGAGATCGCCCCGGTCATGGGACGGTCGGCAGTGGCAGCGGAGGATGCGAACTTCTGCAACCACTGGGGCTTTGACATGGCCGCCATCCGGGCGGCGATTGACGAAGGCGGCAACCGTGGGGCCAGCACGATCAGCCAGCAAGTGACGAAGAACGTCTTCCTCTGGCACGAGCGCAGCTATTTGCGCAAGGCGCTGGAGGCGGCGCTGACCCCCATCGTGGAGCTGGTCTGGACCAAGCGGCGGGTGCTGGA
>JBJTSJ010000568.1:0-6214 GCA_046076605.1 Tabrizicola sp. | reverse complement strand
ATCAGGCCTGCCCGCGATCCCCTGAAATCACTGCCCGCCATCACGCGAAATCACTGCCCGCCATCATCTGAAATCACTGCCCCAATCCCGCGAAACACCCACCCATGAGACCCATCACCGTCGCCGCCACCCATTTCGCCTGTTCCTGGGACCTGCCTGCCAATGCCGACCGCGCCGAGGCTTTGGTGCGGCAGGCGGCGGGGCAGGGCGCGCAGGTCGTGCTGATCCAGGAGCTGTTCGCGGCGCCGTATTTCTGCATCGAGCAGCATCCGAAGTATTTCGATCTCGCCCAGCCCTTGGAGGGCAACCTGCTGGTCGTGCGCTTTGTGGCTTTGGCGAAGGAGTTGGGCGTGGTGATCCCGGTCAGCTTCTTCGAGCGCGCCGGGCAGGCGTTCTTCAACTCGGTGGCGATGGTCGATGCGGATGGTCGTGTGCTGGGCGTCTACCGGAAAAGCCATATTCCCCAGGGGCCTGGCTACGAAGAGAAGTTTTACTTCTCGCCCGGGGACACGGGGTTCCGGGTCTGGGAGACGGCCTTTGGGAAGATCGGCGTCGGCATCTGCTGGGATCAGTGGTTCCCGGAATGCGCGCGGTCGATGGCTTTGCAGGGGGCCGAGGTGCTGATGTACCCCACTGCCATCGGGTCCGAGCCGCCCGCGCCCGGCTATGACAGCCAGCCGCATTGGGAAATGGTCCAGCGCGGCCATGCGGCGGCGAACATCATGCCGGTTGTCGCGTCGAACCGCATCGGGACCGAGGTCGCCCCGGACGGGCGGGAGGTGACGTTCTACGGCTCAAGCTTCATCGCCGACCACACGGGGACGCTGGTGGCGAAGGCGGACCGGCAGACCCAGGGCGTGCTGGTACACACCTTCGATCTGGAGGCGATTGCGGCGCTGCGGGCGAGCTGGGGCCTCTTCCGCGACCGGCGGGTCGACCTTTACCAGGCGGTGGCGACCCTCGATGGGAAGTAGGGTGGGCAATCTGCCCACCCTACGAACCGCTCACCGATGGCGCAGGTCGACGTAGTCGCGCTTGGTCGGACCGATATACAGCTGGCGCGGGCGGCCGATCTTCTGGTTCTTCTCGCCGATCATCTCTTTCCATTGGCTGATCCAGCCCACGGTGCGGCTGATCGCGAAGATCGGCGTGAACATCGCGGTCGGGAAGCCCATCGCCTCAAGGATGATGCCGGAATAGAAGTCGACGTTGGGGTAAAGCTTCTTGGAGATGAAATATTCATCCTCCAGCGCGATCCGCTCCAGCTCCTTGGCGACCTGGAGGAGCGGGTTGTTATGCACGCCCAGAAGCTCCAGCACCTCGTCCGCGGATTCTTTCATCACCTTCGCGCGCGGGTCGAAGTTCTTGTAGACCCGGTGGCCAAAGCCCATGAGGCGGAAGCCCGAGGTCTTGTCCTTGGCCTTGGCGATGAATTCCGGGATGCGCTCGACAGTGCCGATTTCCTTCAGCATCTCCAGGCAGGCCTGGTTCGCCCCGCCATGTGCGGGCCCCCAAAGGCAGGCGATGCCGGCCGCGATGCAGGCAAACGGGTTCGCGCCCGAGGACCCGGCCAGACGCACCGTCGAGGTCGAGGCGTTCTGTTCGTGGTCGGCGTGGAGCATCATGATGCGGTCCATCGCCTTTTCCAGGATCGGGTTGACCACATAATCCTCGGCCGGGACAGCGAAGCACATGTGCAGGAAGTTGCCAGCATAGCTGAGCGCGTTCTTCGGGTACACGAAGGGCTGGCCGACCGAATATTTGTAGGCCATCGCGGCGATGGTCGGCAGCTTCGCGATCATGCGGATCGCCGCAACCTCGCGCTGCCAGGGATCGTTGATGTCGGTCGAGTCGTGGTAGAAGGCCGCCATCGCGCCCACCACGCCCACCATGGTCGCCATCGGATGCGCATCCCGGCGGAAGCCGCGGAAGAAATAGTGCATCTGTTCGTGCACCATTGTGTGCTTGGTCACGCGCTGGGTGAAGTCGGCCAGCTGCGCCGCGTTCGGCAGTTCGCCGTAGAGCAGCAGGTAACAGACTTCGAGATGGGTCGACTTCTCGGCCAGCTGTTCGATCGGGTAGCCGCGATAGAGAAGTTCCCCAACATCGCCGTCGATATAGGTGATCGCGCTTTCGCAGGCGGCGGTCGAGGTGAAGCCCGGGTCATACGTGAAGACGTCCGCCTCGCCATAGAGCTTGCGGATGTCCAGCACATCGGGGCCGAGAGTGGGTTTGTGGACGGGCAGGTCGTAGGTCTTCCCGTTCAGTTCAAGCTTGGCGACGTTGTCCGACATGGTTCTCCCCGGTCATGGCGGTCGTCCCCGGGCGGGGGGGCGGCCATTGGCTATCCTGCACCCCGGCTGGGGCGGGTTCAAGGCCGGGGGGCGCACCTCAAGCGCTTGCGTCCGACAGCCGTGCGACGGTTTCTTCCCGACCGATGGTTAGCATCATGTCGTAAACCGAAGGTGTAACAGTTCGACCCGCAAGCGCGGCCCGCAAAGGCGCTGCAAGCTTTCCGAACCCGATGCCAAATTCGGCAGCGACATCGTTCAGGATCGGCTCCAGAGCCTCCTTTGTCCAGCTAGCATTTTGCAGGCGCGGCGTCAACGATTTCAGTATACCACGGGATACCGTATCCAGAGCCTCCTCCGCCTTCGCCTCACGGGGCACAGGCCGGTCAACAAGCAGAAACGCCGCCTTTTCCATGAGTTCCGGGAAAGTCTTCGCAGACTTCTTGAGGAAGGGCAGCGCGACCTGCATCCGGGATTCCTGGACGGAGGTCAGCGACTCACGGCCCGAGGCGGCAAGGAAAGCCTGCAGTTCATGCAGCAGCGCAGCATCCTCGGCCATCGCCATGTGGTGGCCGCAGGTGTTCTCCAGCTTCTTGAAATCCAGCCGGGCGGGGGCGCGACCAATTCCAGACAAGTCGAACATCTTCATCGCTTCGGCGCTGGTGAAGATCTCGGCATCGCCATGCGCCCAGCCAAGCCGCGTCAGGTAGTTGCGCATTCCCGCAGCCGGGTAGCCCATCGCCTGGTATTCCTCGACCCCCGTCGCGCCGTGGCGTTTCGACAGCTTCTTGCCGTCCGGCCCATGGATCAGCGGGATGTGGGCCCAGACCGGAACGGTCCAGCCCATCGCATCATAGACCATCTGCTGGCGCGCGGCGTTGTTCAGGTGGTCATCGCCCCGGATCACATGGGTCACGCCCATGTCGTGGTCATCCACCACCACGGCCAGCATGTAGACCGGCGTGCCATCGGATCGCAGGACGATCATGTCATCCAGCGTCTCGTTCTTGATGACGACGCGGCCCTGGACTTGATCCTCGATGATCGTCTCGCCCGTCCGGGGGGCCTTCATCCGGATGGCGTAGGGCGCGTCGGGATAGGTCGAGGGTTCGGCATCGCGCCAGGGGCTTTGGAAGACGGCATAGCTGGCCCCTTCCGCCTCGCGCGCGGCGCGGTAGGCTTCTATTTCTTCCTTGGTCGAGAAGCACTTGTAAGCCGTTCCTCGTGCAAGCATTTCCCGCGCCACCTCGGCATGGCGGTCGCGGCGTTCGAATTGGCTGACCACCTCGCCATCCCAATCGAGGCCGAGCCATGTCAGCCCGCGCAGGATAGCGGCAGTGGCCTCCGGCGTGGAGCGTTCGCGGTCGGTATCCTCGATCCGAAGAAGGAACTTGCCGCCCCGCCCCCGCGCATAAAGCCAGTTGAAAAGCGCTGTGCGTCCGCCGCCGATGTGCAGGTAGCCCGTGGGCGAGGGCGCAAAGCGGGTGACGACTGGGGCGGACATCGGGCGTTAACCTTTCGGAAACCATGCGAGGCGTAGGCTGGCCCGGGTTTAGGCAATCGCGGGATGGGAAACAAGGTGGCGCCCGTGGGCTTGATCTCGCGAAGGCTTCTTCAGCCGCTGGAGGCGCTGCAAGCCACCCGTGGGATGCTGTTTCCCTGGATCACCGTCCTGATCGGCTGTGGTATCGGCGGCTGGTTTTCGGTCCTGCAAGAGCCGGGGGCAGGCAGCTATGCGCTGGCGACGGTTGTTCTCGTCTCGACACTGGTCTTCGCCTGGCGCGGGCCGGTGCTGGGGAGGCCCGTTGCGCTGGCGCTGGCGGCGCTGGCGGCGGGATGGCTTGCCGCGGGCGTGCGGGCGCATTCCGTCGCGGCACCCATGCTGGACTTCCGCTATTACGGCCCGGTCCAGGGCCGGATCATCGAGATTGATCGCTCGCAATCCGACGCGCTGCGCTTGACGCTGGATCAGGTCGTTCTGCGAGAGGTCGCGCCGGACAGGACGCCGGAACGGGTGCGCGTGTCGATGCAGGGCGATCAGACCTGGCTGCTACCCGCGCCGGGACAGGTGGTGATCCTGACCGCCTCCTTGGCAGCGCCGGAGGGGCCGGTGGAACCCGGAGGCTTCGATTTCCGCCGCATGGCGTTTTTCGAACAGTTGGGAGCGGTCGGGTATACCCGGACCCCCGTTCTCCTCCTGGAGGAGCCGCAGGCCGGCGCCCTGCCCATCGACCGCCTGAGGACCGCACTGACCCGGGGTATGCTGGCGCATATGGACGGGCAGGCGGGCGCCTTCGCGGCAGGGGCGATGACGGGGGACCGCTCGGCCATCACGGAAGACACCGTGGCGGCGCTGCGAGATTCTTCGCTCGCGCACCTGCTGGCGATTTCGGGGATGAACATGGCCTTCCTCACCGGCTTTGTCTTTGCGCTGTTCCGCTATGGCCTCGCGCTGGTCCCCTTCGTCGCGCTGCGGGTGAACCCCAAGAAGGTGGCGGCCGTCATCAGCCTGGCGGTGGCACTGTTCTACCTTCTTCTTTCCGGCTCCAACGTGGCGACCGAGCGGGCCTTCATCATGATTTCGGTCTTTCTTGGCGCCGTGCTTCTGGACCGCCGCGCGCTGACCCTGCGTTCGGTTGCGGTGGCGGGGGCGATCCTGCTGCTGGTCCAGCCGGAAAGCCTGCTCAATCCGGGCTTTCAGATGTCCTTTGCGGCGACGATCGCGTTGATCGTTGGCTTCGCCGCGCTGGATGGCAGCGTTTACCGGCAACGCCTGCCGCGCTGGCTTTTGCCGGTGTTCACGCTGGTCCTGAGTTCAGTCATCGGCGGGTTTTCGACAGCGCCCTATGCGGCGGCGCATTTCAACCGGTTCACCGATTACGGCCTTCTGGCGAACCTTCTGACTGTGCCGGTCATGGGGGCGGTCATCATGCCTGCGGGGGCGGTGGCGGCGCTGTTGGCGCCCGTCGGGCTGGAGGCGCTGCCGCTGTGGGTGATGGAGCAGGGCGCGCGCTGGATACTTTTCGTGGCGCATTGGATCGCAGGGTTGGAAGGCTCGGTCACCGCGATCCCCGCGCCGGGGCTCTGGGTGATCCCGCTCTTCACGCTGGGGGCGATCTGGCTGATCCTGTGGCGTGGGCGGGTGCAGGCGGTGGGGCTGGTGCCGGTGGTCGGGGCGTTCGTGCTTTGGGCCGTGGCCGAACGTCCGCTGCTGCTGATATCAGGCGATGGCCGGCTTCTGGGTCTGGCCGGGGCGGAGGGACGGGTGCTGTCGGCTCCGAAGGGCGGAGGCTTTGCGGCGGAGAACTGGCTCCAGAACGACGGCGACCTTGTGTTGCAGGACGCCGCCGCCGCGCGCGCTGGTTTTGAGGGCAAGAAAGGCGAGCGGTGGTTCGACTTGGCGGGCCTGAGGGCCGTTGCCTTGTCGGGTAAAGGGGCCGAGGCGAAGCTGACCGCAGTCTGTGCGCAGGCCGATCTGGTGATCCTCGCGGCCGAGGCGCAGGCCGCGCCGGAGGGCTGTCCCCTGATCGACCAGACTGATCTGTCCCAGACTGGCCCGCTGGCGGTCTGGCGGGATGCGGCGGGCCTGCGCTTTGAAACGACGAAGGGGGCCGACCGTCTCTGGTCGCCCCCCTCGCGGGATGTGAAGCTGCCAGACCTTCAGGCGCGGGCGGTGGCGCTGGCCGGTCAGTAGCTGCGGATCAGACCGACAAGACGGCCCTGCACCTTGACCAGGTGATCGGGGAACACGCGGGTTTCATAGGCCGGGTTCGCAGCCTCCAGCGCGATCATGTTGCCGCGACGGCGGTAGCGTTTCAGAGTGGCCTCGTGGTCTTCGACCAGTGCCACGACGATGTCGCCGTTGTCGGCCGTCGTCTGTTCCCGGATCACCACGATGTCGCCGACGTTGATCCCGGCCTCGA
>JBJTSJ010000567.1:0-2687 GCA_046076605.1 Tabrizicola sp. | reverse complement strand
GTTAGACGGGGACCCGAATGCGACCAGAATCCACCTTTCTATATTGTACTAGAATGATTGTTCTTGCGCCCCACAAACGTACCACCACCGCGCAGATGCTAGGAAACTCCTTTCTTCCCGGTAGCGCCCAGCGGTTAGTCCAACTCCTGACCGCGCGCCCTTCTGAAGGCGGACGGTGTGTGAGAATTCATCTGAGGGACGGCCCTTGCAGAACGAACTCTTGGAGGAACCGCAAGCAAAAGATGACATTCCCCTGTTCCAACGCCCAGCTGTAGCGATCAGGAAATTGTCGTCAGTAGAACCCCGCTATCCGAATTGTCACGCAGCTGCGGCTGTTAGCGTCGAACGCGTGGCTTTGAGCGGAGGCTGTGTGAAAACTCGAGCGTCTGGGCTGCGGTTGGGTGCGTTTTTGGCCAGCGTGCGGATTTCGGCTCGATGTGGTCGCGTGCCAGCTCATGGAGGTCCTGGGAGCGCGGGGGTCCACTCTGAAGCGCGTCGAGGCGGCGATGGCAGACTTTTTTCTGCCTGATCTAACATAGGATTGCTGCCATCAGCCCTCTGACCCCGACCAGGGAGATCATGCGCTTGATGTTGTAGGCCAGCACATTCAGCGCCATTTCCGTGCGCACACCCCGAAGCCGCCGGGTCAGGAAATGGCAGGAACCGGTCCAGGACTTGATCGTGCCGAACGGGTGCTCGACGGTCGAGCGACGGACACTCATCGGGGCCGCAGGGCCGCGGCGGCGGGCATTCGAGGCTTCGACAAGGTGTTCATGTTCCCACCTGGAGACCCGTCGCTCGTACCCGGTCGTACAACGGCCCTTGAGGTCGCAGGCCTTGCACGCATTCGTCCAGTAGCGCCGCATCTGAAGGCCCTGCTGTTCGCTCGTGGTGCGGTAGGTCAGCGCCTGTCCGTCCGGGCAGCGATACATGTCGGCGTCAGGTTCGTAGGCGAAGTCGGCCTTCACGAAATGGCCCTTTGACCGGGCACCGGATGTGTCCGATCGGGGGACGGTCGCGGTGATGGTCGCGGTGATGCCGGCCTTATGGCAGGCAAGGATCTCGAGCGCGCTGAAATACCCCTTGTCGGCCAGGATGTGCATGTCCGCGCGTTGCAGGGCTGCCTTCGCCTGCGTGGCCATCCTGGCCAGCAGATCCCGGTCGTGCCCCTGGTTGGTGACCTCATGCGTCACGATCAGACGGGTCTCGGCATCGACAACGCTCTGGACGTTGTCGCCGACATGCCCGCTGTGCTGCGCGCGTGTCGCCATGGCCCGGGCATCGGGGTCGGTCAGCGATATCTGGCCTGCGGGGGCATCGGCGAGCGCCTTGTCCACGGCCAGCAGGCGCTCGATCTCCTGCTGGATGCGTCGGTATCGACCGGTCAGATGCGCCGCTCGTTCGGCCCGCGCCGCGCCGGTTTCCTGGCGGTCGATCCGGTCGGCCTCCTCGATATAGCGGCCGACCTCGGCTTCCAGATGGGCGAGGCGGCTGGCGATCTTGCCCTTGGTGAAGTTCCGGTCATTCGGCCCCTCTTTCGAACCAGTGGCGTTCGGGGCCTCATTGTTGACCGCCTTGAACTTGCTTCCGTCGACGGCCACGACCGCGCCCTTCAGCACGCCGACCCGGCGGCAGAGGTCGACGAACCGCGCCCAGGTCTTGCGGATGGCCGGGCCATTCTGGCGCCGGAAATCCGCGATGGTCTTGTGATCGGGCACCAGCCGACCGGTCAGCCACATCACCTCGATATTGCGCCCGGCCTCGCATTCAAGCCGACGGCTGGAGGGGATCCGGTTCAGGTAGCCATAGATGAACAGCTTGAGCAGCACCGCCGGATGATAACCCGGCCGCCCCGTGCGGGAAGCAGCATGGCGCTGAAACCCGAGCGCGGGCACATCGAGCTGGTCAACGAACAGATCCACCACGCGCACAAGGTGGTCCTCCCCGATCCAGTCATCCAACCGATCCGGAACAGCGTCGTCTGATGGCGGCTGACACCCTCGATGAAACCCACCATGAAACTCCTCCAAACTATGGGTAAGCATAGCATAAATCGGAGTTTTTACACAGCCTCAGCCGAAAGCGGACGTTGCCTGGGAAAGGGTTGTAACGGGTAAGTTCTTCAATCAGCGCCCTAAGCGACCCGCTGCCCCTCGACCCATACTCCCCTCAAAGCGCCTGCCGTCCCGATTCTGGCAACCCTGACAAGGTCCGCTCGAGCCTCCAGTGCGATCTTGCCCCGGTCGGAAAGCCCAACGACATCGGCAGGGGCCCGGGTAACTGTGGCGATCCCGAGCGGTAGGTCACCCCACAGGTCCCCCAACATCAGCGCCGCCGAGAGAAGGGATGAGGGGACGTAGTCGGACGACACGATGTCAAGAAGGTCTGCCTCGGCGAGGTCGCGCGCGGCGACGTTGCCGGAATGGCTGCCGCCCCGGATCAGGTTCGGCGCACCCATCATCACCTTGATGCCGTGGTCGGTGCAGGCCCGGGCAGCCTCGAGAGTGGTTGGAAACTCGGCGAAATGCGCGCCGTGTTCGGCTGACTGGGCAACATGGGAGGCTTCGGTATCATCATGGCTGGCCAGCACCGCGCCATAGCGGCGGGCGGCGGCGACAGCGGCGGCTTCATGCAGCTCGCCGAAACGGTCCTTCAGACCACGCTGGTGGGCGACGTGAGCCTCCCAA
>JBJTSJ010000566.1:0-5801 GCA_046076605.1 Tabrizicola sp. | reverse complement strand
CGGGCCGCTGGGCCCGTCCCGAAGGACAAAGCCTAGAACGCCTCGGCCGTCAGCGCCATGACGGTATCCGCCCCGCTTTCGATCCGCATCAGGTGCATCGCGCAGGCAGGCAGCTGGCGGGCCATGTAGAAGCGGCCCGTGGCGATCTTCGCTTCGTAGAAGTCGCGGTCGGCCGCACCCCCATCCAGCGCCACATAGGCTGCGTTCGCCATCCGGGTCCACATCAGCCCCAGGCAGACATGCCCCATCATGTGCATGAAGTCATAGGACCCGGCCAGCGCGGCGTTGGGGTTCTTCATGCCGTTCTGCATGAAATACATCCCCGCCTGCTGCAGCGCCTTCGACGCGGTTTTCAGGGGCTCGACAAAGCCCTTCATCCGCTCGTCGCCGTCATGCGCCTTGCACTCGGCCTTCACCATTTCAAAGAAGGCCATCACATGCTTGCCGCCGTCGGTGGCCAGCTTCCGCCCCACCAGGTCCAGCGCCTGCACGCCATTGGCGCCTTCGTAGATCATCGCGATCCGGGCATCGCGGGCGAACTGGGACATGCCCCATTCCTCGATATAGCCGTGCCCGCCATAGACCTGCTGGGCTTGCACCGCCATCTCGAAACCCTTGTCGGTCTGGAAGCCCTTCAGGACCGGCGTCAAGAGGCCGATCAGCCCGTCCGCCGCCATGTCGCCCTGATGCGCCCGGTCGATCAGGGACGCGCCCCAGAAGGTCAGCGCCCGGGCGCCTTCGATGAAGCTTTTCTGCTCCATCAGGTTGCGGCGGATGTCGGGGTGGACGATCAGCGGGTCGGCGGGGCCATTGGGGTTTTTCACCCCGGTCACGTCGCGGCCCTGCAGTCGGTCTTTCGCGTAAGCCAGCGAGTTCTGGTAGGCGGCTTCGGCCACCTCATAGCCCTGCAGCGCCACACCCAGCCGGGCCTCGTTCATCATCGTGAACATGGCCTTCATGCCCTTGTGCAGGTCGCCCAAGAGCCAACCCGTTGCGCCGTCATAGTTCATCACGCAAGTGGCATTGCCGTGGATGCCCATCTTCTCTTCGATCTTGCCCACCGACACCGCATTCCGCGCGCCCAGCGAGCCATCGTCGTTCACCATGACCTTCGGCACGATGAAAAGGCTGATCCCCTTCGTCCCCTCACCGCCACCCGGGGCCTTGGCCAGCACCAGATGCACGATGTTCGACGCCATGTCGTGGTCACCGGCCGAGATGAAGATCTTCTGCCCGGTGATCTTGTAGGACCCATCCGCCTGCGGTTCGGCCTTGGTCCGCATCATCCCAAGATCGGTGCCGCAATGCGGTTCGGTCAGGTTCATCGTGCCGGTCCATTCGCACGAGACCATTTTCGGCAGCCACTTCGCCTTCTGGTCCTCGGTCCCGTGCACCAGGATTGCCGAATAGGCGCCATGGGTCAGGCCCTGGTACATGTTGAACGCCATGTTGGCCGACACGAAGGTCTCGTTCACCGCGGTGTGCATCAGGTAGGGCAGACCCTGACCGCCGTATTCCGGGGCCGCGTCCAGCGACATCCAGCCGCCTTCACGCAGGGTGTGGAACGCTTCCTTGAAGCCTTTCGGCGTCCGCACCACGCCGTTTTCCAGCAAGCAGCCTTCCTTGTCGCCCGAGGCATTCAGCGGGGTGAGGATGTCCTGCGCCACTTTCGCCGCCTCGTCGAAGACGGCTTCGGTAAAGCTGCGGTCAAGGTCGGAGTAGCCCGGGATATCGGCCTCGCTGATCTTCAGCACATCGTGCAGCAGGAACTGCATGTCCTTCACGGGGGCGGTATAGCTGGGCATCTCTCACTCCTCTTCCCTGGTCATGCCGCGCCACAGGGGCGCGGGTCTTGGTCGTCAGGCGGCGCGCTGCGGCACCAGTCCCTTGGCCGCAGCATCGGCCAGTTCGGCCTTCAGCTCGGCTATGGCCACGTCCAGCTCGCTCCGCTGGGCCTCCATCTCGGCCAACCGCTTCACCGCCAGCTCATAGGCCTTCTTGCGCTGGGCGGTCAGACCACCGTCCCGGTCGTACAGGTCCAGCGTCTGCCGGATGTCCTCCAGGCTGAAGCCGAACCGCTTGCCGCGCAGGATCAGCGCCAGCCGCGCCCGGTCGCGCCGGGTGAACAGCCGCCGCGTCCCGATGCGGATCGGGGTCAGCAGTTCCTTGGCCTCGTAAAAGCGAAGCGTGCGCGGCGTGACGTCATAGGCCTCGCACATTTCGCGGATCGTCATCACATCGGTCGAAACCTGAGTATTCATGGTCGCACTCGTCATTTGGGAAGCATCAACTGCGCCGGCAGATGCGGACCCGGGGTCAAGATTACCAGAGCAGTTGACGTTAACGTCACTGTGACGTCACGTCAGAATGGCGCCTGACGTGAAGTCAGCCTGCGGCGGGCAACTCTGGCGGGTGACGCAACGGCAAGGGCCGGGCGTTGCAGCCCGGCCCCCGGTCGTCGAAATGCGTTGGATCACTGCAGGATCATGCCGTCGGGCCAGGTCAGCACATGTTCCAGCGTGATCGTCTGCTTGCCCCCGGCCGCGAGGTCGAACTCCCAGGCAAGGATGCCGCGCTGGCCCTCGACGTCCGTTTCCGTCGGCGCGGGGCTGGCGCTGACCTCGATCTCCAGATCGTCCTGCTCGCTGAAGGGCACCTGGTCCAGGATGCGCACCGGCCAGCTTTCCGTCCCGGTGTTCTCCACCGTGATCACCGCGCTTTCGGTCTGCTGGTTGGCGCTGACAAACACCCCCGTCTCGCCCCCCGCCCGCTTCGGCATCTCTCGCTTGACGGTCACCGTCTCGATGGCGCCAAAGCCCACGTCGGTCTCCACCCCTGGGGCGATCACGTCCAGCCAGGTCGACCCGACGAGCACCCCCTCGCGGAACAGCATCGCCTGACCGGGCAGCAGCGGCTCTTCGCTCGCATTGGTAAAGCTCGCCATGACGAAGGCGGTCTTATCCAGCCGCGGGACCGCAACAGCCTTCACCACCGGCGCGAAGTCCAGGCTGTCCAGCGCCAGGCGCAGGTTCTCGGCCCCTGTGGCGACATTAACAAGCTCTGGGTACTGGTAGACGACCGTGTCGCCTTCATAGGCCATTCCAGCCGTGATCGCCGCCGTGACCGGTTCCGCCATCGGGGCGGATTCGTACATCACCGCGCCGTCACCAAAGCCCTTCCGGGCAAGGTCTTCTTCCTTCGCCTCGGGCGCAATGCTGCGCAACTCCGGCCACAACTGCGACGGCGCCGCCTGTTCCGACGGACGCGAGGACGACAGCGTCAGCGCCACCCCGTCCCAGTCCTCGCCCGTATATTGCGTCACCAGAACCGAGCGGTTGACCACCAGCTTGTCGCCATCCTTGCGGGTCAGGTTCAGGTCATAAACTGGCTGCCAGCTGGCGTTGCCGACGTACTGAGTGATAGTGACCGTCTCTTCCCCTGCCTCGGCCGCCTTCACCGCCACCGACAGTGCGGTATAGTCCATGTCGGCCGAAGGCAGCGCGTCATAACCCGCCTGCGCCTTCGCCAGAGCCTCCTGCGCCTCGGTCACCGCTTTCTGCGCGGGCGGCAGTTCTGCCTTGGCGGCCAGCGCAGTCTGCCGGGCAGCCAGCGTCTCGGCCCCGATCATCCCGGCCATCGCCTTGATTGTCTCGGGCGTCGCCCCATCCGGAAGCGCACCAGAGAACGACGACAGGAACCGCACCTGCGCCTCTGCCGCCTCGACCTTGGCCGTGACGGCCTCCAGCGCCAGTTGCGCCTGGTCGGCGGCGGCCTCGGCGGCCTCGACCGCTGCCTTGGCGGCCTTCTGATCCTCGGTCAGCGGGTCCTCACGCGGGGGCAGCCGGTCGGCCCGCAGGTTGAAGGCCCCGGTTTGCAGCCCTTCCGAGGTGGCAAGCCGGATCATCCCCGGGTCGCTGTCATAGGGCAGGTCGGTCACCAGCAGTTCATGTGATCCGGCAGAGGGGGCGGTGAAGGTCACTTCCCGCGTCAGCTTGGCCCCGTCGGGGTAGACGGTGACGGCGGTGATCCGGCTGGTGGCAGCGATAGTGTCGGCAAAGGCGGGCAGGGCAGTGGTCGCAAGAAGGGCGGCAATCAGGACGCGCATCGGCGGGGCCTCTCGGTTGAAATCCGCCGGGACGGTAGAGCCTTGACCGCAAGGGCAGCAAGGCCGGGAAACCCGTCCCAAGGATTTGCCCCTGGTGCGCGTCTTGGATTGGATCAGGGGTAGAAAAGGAAAAGGCCCCGGCAACTGCCGAGGCCTTGACCCGTTCTATCTGTCGCGAGTCAGCCCTTCTTCAGGACCTTGGACCCAAGAAGCTCCGCAATCTGCACCGCGTTCAGCGCGGCACCCTTGCGCAGGTTGTCCGACACGCACCACAGGTTCAGCCCGTTCTCGATGGTCGAATCCTGCCGGACGCGGGACACATAAGTCGCGAACTCGCCCACGCATTCGATGGGCGTGATGTAGCCACCGGGTTCGCGCTTATCGACCAGCATGACGCCCGGAGCTTCGCGCAGGATGTCCTGCGCTTCCTGCCAGTCCAGGAATTCCTCGGTCTCGATGTTGATGGCTTCCGAGTGGCCGACGAACACCGGCACCCGCACGCAGGTCGCCGTGACCTTGATCTTCGGGTCGAGGATCTTCTTTGTCTCGGCCACCATCTTCCATTCTTCCTTGGTCTCGCCACTGTCCAGGAAGACGTCGATATGCGGGATCACGTTGAAGGCGATCTGCTTGGAGAACTTCTTCGGCGGAACCTCGTGAGTCGGGTTGTAGACGGCCTTGGTCTGGTTCCAAAGCTCGTCCATCCCTTCCTTCCCGGCGCCCGAGACGGACTGGTAGGTCGCCACGACCACGCGAGTGATCTTCGCCCGGTCATGCAGCGGCTTCAGCGCCACCACCATCTGCGCCGTGGAACAGTTTGGGTTCGCGATGATGTTCCGCTTGGCATAGCCATGGATCGCGTCCGCGTTCACTTCCGGCACGATCAGCGGAATGTCCGGGTCGTAGCGATACAAAGACGAGTTGTCTATCACCACGCAGCCCGCAGCCGCCGCCTTCGGGGCATAGACCTTCGTCGCCTCGGACCCCACGGCGAACAACGCGATGTCCCAGCCGGTGAAGTCGAAAGTGTCCAGGTCCTTGGTCTTGATAGTCTTGTCGCCAAAGCTGACTTCAGTGCCGAGAGATTTGCGCGACGCCAGCGCAGCGATCTCATCGACCGGGAACTCGCGCTCGGCGAGGATGTTCAGCATTTCGCGGCCCACGTTGCCCGTGGCACCCGCGACGACGACCTTGTAGCCCATCGGGGTTCTCCTTTGTCCGTCCCAAAGGTGGGACGCGCGGCTGTTAGCCTAAGGGCCGGTCCGGGAAAAGCGGATTCGTCGGGCCCGAGTCAGTCCGTCCGGTCCTGTGACAGAAGGTAGACGGCAAGCCCCACCGCCGTGACCATAGCGAAGAACAGGAATACGGCCTCGTAGGGCGCGGCAGGGGTCACCGCTTCGGTCCCCGCATGGATGCGGCCCGTCAGGATTTGCGCGATCCCGATGGGTGCGATGCCGAAGAGGTTCAAAAGCGTCACTCCCCGGCCCATCAGGTGCGGCGGGAAGAACGCCCGGCCGTGCGCGATGACCATCGGAAAGCTTGCCCCGAAGAACCCGGCGGCGATCAAAAGGAAAGTTGCCACGGCGGCCGGGGCAGCGGCGAACCACCAAAGGCCGAACAGACAAACCAAAGTGACCGCGTTGCCCCCGAAGATCACCCACTTCCGCGTCCCCAGCCAGCGGTCCATCGGCCCATA
>JBJTSJ010000565.1:0-3683 GCA_046076605.1 Tabrizicola sp. | reverse complement strand
CGAGCGTCCGCAGGCCCCTAGCCGAGACCTTGCGGATTTCGTCCAGCAGGTCATCGACCTGCATTTCCACGGGGCGGATTTCGACCTGGGGGTCGAGAAGGCCCGTCGGGCGGATGACCTGTTCGGTGAAGAAGCCGCCCGTCTGCTCCATCTCCCACGCGGCGGGGGTGGCCGAGACGAAGACGGACTGCGGGCGCATGGCGTCCCATTCCTCGAACTTCAGCGGGCGGTTGTCCATGCAGGACGGCAGACGGAATCCGTGCTCGGCGAGCGTGAACTTGCGGCGGAAGTCGCCGCGATACATGCCGCCGATCTGGGGAACGGAGACGTGGCTTTCGTCGGCGAAGACGATGGCGTTGTCGGGGATGAATTCGAACAGCGTCGGCGGCGGTTCGCCAGGCGCGCGGCCGGTGAGGTAGCGCGAGTAGTTCTCGATCCCCGCGCAGGAGCCGGTCGCCTCCAGCATTTCCAGGTCGAAGTTGGTGCGCTGCTCAAGCCGTTGCGCTTCCAGGAGTTTCCCTTCCTCTTGCAGCTGCTTCAGGCGGTGGAAGAGCTCTTCCTTTATGCCCTTGATCGCCTGTTGAAGGGTGGGCCGCGGGGTCACGTAGTGGCTGTTCGCGTAAATGCGGATCTTGTCGAAACTGTCGGTCTTGGCGCCGGTGAGGGGGTCGAATTCTGTGATCGACTCCAGTTCCTCGCCGAAGAACGAAAACCGCCACGCGCGGTCTTCGAGGTGGGCGGGCCAGACCTCCAGAGAGTCGCCCCTCACACGGAAGGCACCGCGCTGGAAGGCGGTTTCCAGGCGGCGGTACTGCTGGGCGACGAGGTCGGCCATCACCTTGCGCTGGTCGTAGAGCTGGCCGACGATCAGATCGACGGTCATCGCGGAATAGGTCTCGACCGAGCCGATGCCGTAGATGCAGGACACGGAGGCGACGATGATGACGTCGTCACGCTCCAAGAGCGCCCGGGTGGCCGAGTGGCGCATCCGGTCGATCTGTTCGTTGATCTGGGATTCCTTCTCGATATAGGTGTCGGTGCGCGCCACATAGGCCTCGGGCTGGTAGTAGTCGTAGTAGGAAACGAAGTATTCGACGGCGTTTTCCGGGAAGAACCCTTTGAATTCGCCATAGAGTTGCGCGGCGAGGGTCTTGTTCGGCGCAAGGATAATCGCCGGGCGTTGGGTCTCTTCGATGATCTTGGCCATCGTGAAGGTCTTGCCGGTCCCGGTAGCCCCCAGCAGGACCTGGTCGCGTTCGCCGTTCAAGACCCCCGCAGTCAGCTCCGCAATCGCGGTCGGCTGGTCGCCGGCGGGCTGGAAAGGCGTGGAAATCACGAATTTGCGGCCGCCTTCCAGCTTGGGCTTGGTCAGGACATCGGGGCGTTCGGTCAGGGCGTTGGCGTTGTTGTGCGGCATGGTGCGCGCCTCATGAGAGTCGGGGGCAGACGGGGACGAAGCAGATTTGATCCTTTTTTGTTCCGGTTCAAGCGGCGATCCGCTGTTTGGGGTGAAACCGTTGCCGATGCAGCGGTAAGCGGCTAAGGCAGCGCGAGAGGTGTGAAGCATGGCAGAAAAGATCGATAGTCGCGCCGTGGGGTTGGATGTCGGGCTGGCGTTCATCCGCTGGCTGACCGGGGCTGAGAACCTGCACTACGGGCTCTGGACCGGGCTTGAGGTGACGGCGGGCAATCTGCGGGCGGCGCAAGACAACTATTCGGCCAAGCTGTTCGGCTACCTGCCCGAGGGGCGCCTGCGCATCCTGGACATCGGCGGCGGCGCGGGAGAGACGGCGAAGAAGCTTCTGGCGCTGGGGCATGCGGTGGACATCGTGGTGCCGTCGCCTTTCCTTGCCGCGCGCTGCCGCGAGACGGCCAAGGGCGCCACGGTCCACGAGACCACCTTCGAGGCCTTCGCGGGTCAGGGGCCGTTCGACCTCTGCCTGTTTTCCGAAAGCTTCCAGTACATTCCGCTGGCCGAAAGCCTGCCGAAGTGCGCTCGGCTGCTTGCGCCCGGCGGGAAGGTTCTGATCGCCGACTGCTTCCGCACCGATGCCTTCCAGGGACGTGCCGCAACGGGTCCGCAGCCGGGCGGTGGCCATTGGCTGGCTGCATTTGAGTCTGCCGTTGCCGGGTCGCCCTTCACCATCGAGGCCCGCGAGGACATCACCGAGGCCGTCGCCCCGTCCATCGACCTGGAGCAGGCGCTGTTCCATGTGCTGGGGCATGGCGTGACGCGGCTGTCGGACGAGATCCGCCACAAGAAGCCCTCGGCGCACTGGATGCTGGGCAAGGTGATCGGGCTGTTCCTGTCAAGGAAACGGCGCGAGAACCTGATGCTGCGCCTGACCGGGACCGCACGTACGTCCGAAGCGTTCAAGACCTACAACCGCTATCAGATTCTGCGGCTGGGTCGGGCCCCGGGCTGAGGCCCCCTAAACCGTTAAAAGAATCTTTATCGCCGCCACAACTTCAGGTTGATTTGAGTGTCGGGATCGGCCAAGATCATCGGGCAAGCAGCAACTGAACCTGCCGGCTGGCGTCAGATCCCACCCCACCCACACTCTCTGACACTGGCCGGCAGTCCTTTCCGGACAATCTCGCGCTTGCGCTTTCCGCAAAGCTTCGGAATAACACGGGGAAGTCCGAAGGAGCAGTCCATGCGCGCCCGCATCTACCAGCCAGCCAAGACCGCCATGCAGTCGGGAACCGCCAAGACCCACCAGTGGGTGCTGGAATTCGCCCCGGCCTCCGAGCGTGAGGTCGATCCGCTGATGGGCTGGACTTCATCTTCTGACACCCAGTCCCAGGTCCGTCTGCGCTTTGAGACCCGCGAGGCTGCCGAGGCCTATGCAGCGGAGAAAGGCATCGAGTTCGACGTGGTCGAGCCGAAGCCGCGCAAGGCGGTGATCCGTCCGCGCGGCTATGGCGAGAACTTCGCCACCGACCGCAAGGGTGCCTGGACGCACTGACCCCCTGTCCTATTCCAGGGGCAGCTCACCGATCATGATGTCAGTGCCCGACTTGAAGATCAGCGCCGCCTCGGGGGCCGATCCGTCGTCGGGTGTGCGGATCAGCAGGCCATCCTTCACCTCGTAACGGCCCTTGTCGCTGTCGCTGTTGCCGACGGTCATCCCCTCCGTGGTGGTGCCTGCACCGTCGACGAAGCTGGCGGAGGCCCCACCCGAGCTTTCGCGCGCCCAGGTGCCGTCGGGGTGGAAGGTCAGGTTGCTCGCCGCCGAAATCCCGCCCTGCAAGCCACTGCCCGGAGTGAAACCGGTGTAGAAGAAGGTCGAAAGCGTGCCATTGACCTTGGTGCCGTCCGCCAGGGGCTCGACCTGGTACAGCGTCGCCTCGCCACGCACCAGCGCCTCGCCGTTCACCGACAGGTCCGAGGTTTCGCCACTGGCATAGGCGAGCGTCACTCTGTCGCCGTCCATCCGGTAGTTGCCCCAGGACATGTCGCCCCGGTCCAGCGCGGGGACCGGGTCGAACGCCGTCAGCCCCTGCGGCGGGGTGCCTTCGTAGAAGCGGCCGTCGGGCCAGAAGACCAGGAACTGGTGGTCCAGCTGCATCTGCATGGTGCCGTCCAGCTGCATCATCCACGAGGTCGACGTGCCCCAATAAAGCCCCTGCAGCGGCCCGGGTTCCGGCGCGGGCAGCAGGGGCTCGGCCCCTTCACTGAC
>JBJTSJ010000564.1:0-5781 GCA_046076605.1 Tabrizicola sp. | reverse complement strand
CCTCGTATGCTCTGACCCCGATCGGGGCGGGCGTGTCGATGGGGGTGCATGAGAGCCAGAGCCGGTCCTACGAGAACCAGCTGGGGCGGAGCCGGGCCTTCACCGGCTGGCTGTTCGGGCGGATGCGGGAGGTGTTCGGGGACTTCGGGATTGCCGATGCCGACGGGTTCTACAAGGCGGTGAACCGGGTGCATCCGGGGTATATCCGGACCGAGGCGGACGAGGTCCACTACAACCTGCATGTGATGATGCGGTTCGATCTGGAGCGTGCCTTGATCCGCGGGGACCTGCAGGTCGAGGACCTGGAGGCGGCGTGGAACGAGCGGTTCCGGGCGGACTTTGGGGTGGCGGTGGACCGGCCGTCGAACGGGATGCTGCAGGATGTCCACTGGTCCTGCGGGCTCTTCGGCTACTTCCCGACCTAAACGCTGGGGAACGTCTATGCGGGGTGTCTCGTGAAGGCGCTGCGGGCCGAGATTCCGGGGCTGGACGATCAGATGGCGCGGGGGAACGTGTCGGCGGCGACGGGGTGGCTGCGGGAGCGGCTGCAGCGGCATGGGGGGCTGTATGAGCCGCGGGATGTCGTGCGGCGGGCCTGTGGGTTCGAGCCTTCGGAGGGTCCGCTTCTGGACTATCTGGAGGCGAAGTTTGGGGCGATCTACGGGGTGTGACGCGAGAGGTGTCCACGGTGGACAGGCGCGGCGTTCCCTTTGGCATCAAGGACTTGGTCGCGGACATTAGGGATATGTTAAACTGTTGAAACTGGCGCTTCCCGACCATTCGTCGTTGGACTTCGTCCCTCCTCGCTGGGCCTTGCCCGACGAGAAGCCGAAGGCGCACGAGGAGGTTCTGCAGCGGTGACGGAGAAGGGCGGTTCAGCGGTCTGGTTGCTCGCGGTCGGCCAGACGCTGATCTATGCGGGCTGCTATTATTCCTTCCCGGCGCTGCTGCCTGATCTGGAGGCCGCGACGGACTGGACCAAGGCGGAGCTCGCGCTGGGGCCGACGCTGGCGTTCCTGGTCATGGCAGGGTTGACGCCCTTCACCGGGCGGCTGGTGGACCGGGGCTTGGGCGGCGAGATGCTGGTCTGGCTGCCAGCGGTCATTGCCTTTGGCATGGCAGGGCTGGGGCTGGTGGGCAGTCTGACCGGGTGGCTTGCGCTGTGGGCGCTGATCGGGGTCGCGCAGGCGGGGAGCCTGTATGAGACCTGTTTCGCCTTCCTGACGCGGCGGATGGGGGACGGCGCGCGGGCCGCGATCACGCGGGTGACGCTGGTCGCCGGCTTTGCGGGGACGGTGGCCTTTCCGCTGGGGCACTGGCTGGGAGAGGCCTTTGGCGGGCAGGGGGCTTTGCTGGTCTTTGCGGGGCTCGTGCTGCTGGCCGCGCCCCTGAACGCGGCGGCCGTGCGGCAGTTGCGCAGGCGGGAACGGGCCGGACAGGTGATCCCGCCGAGCCCGCCGGGCGTGTTGCAGGCGGCGCTGCGGCGGCCCGCGTTCTGGGCCATCGCGCTGGGCTTCCTGGCGGTCTACCTGAACCACGGGATCCTGATCACCTATGCGCTGGTGCTGTTCGCCGACCGGGGGGCTGCGTCAGGAATGGCAGCACTGGCCGCCGCCTGCATCGGACCGGCGCAGGTGGCGGGGCGGCTGGTCCTTTTGGCGGCAGGGGCGCGGGTCTCGACAGGGCAGGCGACGATGGCCTCGCTGGGGTCAATGGTGGTTGCGGGAGGATTTCTGCGGCTTGCCGGGGTGGCACCGCTGCTGATCTTCGCTTTTGCGCTGGCGCAGGGGGCGGGGATTGGCCTGACCTCGATCCTACGGCCGGTGCTGATTGCCGAGGTGCTGGGCCGGCAGGGGTTCGGCGCGATCTCGGGGGCGGCGGCGGTGGCGCCGATCCTTGCCTCGGCGGCGGCGCCCTCGGTCGGGGCGGGGCTGCTGGCGGTCGGAGGGCCGGGGCTGGTCTATGCGGTGTGCCTGGGGCTGGCGGTGGTGGGGCTGGCGCTGATGGCGGGGCTTTTGGCGCGGCGGGAGTCGGTCTGAAGCCCGACCTACGGGGCGTGGAGGGAGTCGGGGCAGGCCCCGACCTACCGGCGGGTGAGGAAGGTCTCGATCCCCTGCGCCGTGTCGGGAAGAAGGACGTTCTCGACGATGGCCGCGCCGGCGACCTGATAGGCCTTGTCGAGGGGCAGGCCGAGCTGGGCCTGGAAAGCGCGTTTGCCGAGGCGGATCGCGGCGGGGTCCTTGGCGGCGATCTGCGCGGCGAGGGCGCGGGTGACCTCCTCCAGTTGGTCGGGCGGGGAGAGGCGGTTGACGACGCCCATGGCCTGGGCCCGGGGGGCGGGGAGGAAGTCGCCGGTCGTCAGAAGCTCGAACGCAGCACCAGGGGCGAGGCGGCGGGAGAGGGCCACGGCGGGGGTCGAACAGAAGAGGCCGAGGTTGATGCCATTCACGCCGAAGCGGGTGGTTTCGGAGGCGACGATCAGGTCGCAGGTGCAGGCGAGCTGGCAGCCGGCGGCGGCGGCGACCCCTTGCACCTGGGCGATGACGGGCTGGGGCAGGCTGGCGATCTGCTGCATCAGCGCCGAGCAGCGGTCAAAGAGCGCCTGGAACTGGGCGCGGCCCTGGTCGGGGGCTGACCGGTAGGACTGCATTTCCTTCAGGTCGTGGCCGGCGGAGAAGGCCTTTCCCTCGGCGGCAAGGATCACGACGCGGATGGTTTCATCGGCGGCGATGGCGGCGAAGGTGGCGGCCAGCGCAATGAGCATCGGGGTCGACAGCGCGTTCAGCGTGCCAGGCGAGGCGAGGGTGACGGTGGCGATCCCGTCCGCGTCGGTTCGGGTCAAGAGGTCGGACACATCAGCCCTTGGGCTTGAGGAACCGGCCCTCGATCTGCGCGCCGCTTTCGATGACGATGGATGCGGTGGTGACATCTGCCTTGACCGCAGAACTGGCGCGAAGCGTGAAGCTTTCGCAGGTGACCTTGCCGTCGAACTTGCCCTTGACCTCGACCGTATGGGCGTTGACCGAACCTTTGACCCGGCCCTCTTGCCCGATGATCAGGCCGTTCGCGGTGATGTTGCCGTCGATTTCGCCCAGGACCTCGACCGAGCCGGTGGAGGTGATCTCTCCCGTGATCTTAAGATCGGCGCCGAGGACCGAGCGCGCCGTGTTCGAGCCGGGCGCCGAGGGGCGGGGCACGGCGGGGGCGGAGGTCGGGTCGGAGGTCTTGGAGAACATTCTAGGCATCCTTGGGCAAGGGGTTGGCCTGATAAGGAAGGATCGCGGTTGTCCGGTCAAGGGGCGCTTTCGTCTGGCGGCAGATTTCCCCGTGCGACATGTCGCAAGCGGGGCTGACAAGGTGCGGGCGGAATGGTCAGATGCCGCGGGAATCAGGGGGTCTTGCGGTATGTCGGATGCGTTCTTCCAGCCGGTTTCGGGCTTTGATCTGCCGCGCTTTGCCGGGGTGCCCACCTTCATGCGGTTGCCTTTCGTGCCATTTGACCATGCGCGGTTTCCCGAGGTGCAGGTCGGGCTGATCGGCGCGCCCTGGGACGGGGGGACGACGAACCGCCCTGGCCCGCGGCATGGGCCACGGCAGCTGCGGGACCTGTCGACGATGATCCGGGCGGTGAACGGGGCGACCTGGGTGGCACCGTTCGAACTGGCGCGCTGTGCGGACCTGGGGGACGTGGCGCCGAACCCGGGCGACCTGATGGATTCGATGGCGCGGATGGAGGCGTTCTATTCCCGTGTCGTCGCGGCGGGGATCCGGCCGCTGACGGGGGGCGGGGATCATCTGTGCTCGCTTCCCATCCTGCGGGCGGTGGCGAAGGCTCGGCCCGTTGGGATGATCCAGTTCGACAGCCATACCGACCTGAATGACATCTATTTCGGGACCTCGCGGTACAACCACGGGACCCCGTTCCGCCGGGCGGTGGAGGAGGGGCTGATCGACCCCAAGCGCTATGTCCTGATCGGCATCCGGGGCACGGCTTATGGTCGCGAGGACTGGGACTTCGCCGAAGCGAACGGCATCCGGATCATCCCCATCGCCGAGTTCCATGCGCGCGGGGCCGAGGATGTGATGGCCGAAGCGCGGGAGATCGTGGGGTCGGGGCCGGTGTATGTGACCTACGACATCGACTTTGTCGACCCGACCTTCGCTCCCGGAACCGGGACGCCGGAGGTGGGCGGGCCGACCTCGTGGCAGGCGCTCCAAGTGGCGCGGGGGCTTCGGGGGCTGGACGTGGTGGGGGCGGACCTGGTCGAGGTGTCGCCTCCGTTCGATGCGTCGGGCGGGACGGCCTGGCTGGGGATTTCGCTGATGTTCGAGATGCTGTGCGTCATGGCCGAACGGGTCGCGCGAGGCTGAGGGCGGACCGGGGGCCAGCCCCCCGGACCCCCGTGGGATACTTGGAGAAGAGAAAGACATGACGCCCGAGATGATCATCACCAATGCGAAGGTCCTGACGATGGACGAAGCGCGCCCGCGAGCCGAGGCGGTGGCCGTTGCGGGCGGGCGCATCCTGGCGGTCGGGTCTCGGGCCGAAGTGGAGGCCGTGGCGGCGTCGGGGACGCGGGTGGTGGATGCCGGGGGGCGGACGCTGCTGCCGGGCTTCGTCGAAAGCCATCTGCATCTGGTTCTCGGCGGGAACGAGCTGACGCAGCTGCAGCTGGGGGGCGTGGCGGGGTTTCAGGCGCTGGTGGCGGCGTTCCGGGACTATGCGGCGAAGAACCCGGGCTTGCCTTTGCTGATGGCGCAGGGGGCTGCTTATGAAATCCTGGACCATCCGGTCACGCGGCAAGACCTCGACCGGGTGATCGCCGACCGGCCGATCGCGATGATGTCGCCAGATCACCACACGGTCTGGGCCAACACGGCGGCTTTGCAGGCGGCGGGGCTGTTGCACGGAGCCACGATGCCCCCCGGTCATGTCGTGGTGATGGGCGCGGGCGGCACGGCGACGGGAGAGCTACTGGAGTTCGAGGCGTTTTCTCCCGTGCTGGCGCTGACCGGCGACTTGCACCTGCAGCTGGGTATCGCGACGGGCGGCGAGCCGGAGCCTTGGCCAGACGCGGCGCAGCGGGCGAAGGACAAGGAGAAGGTGGCGGCGGGCCTCGCGCATTGCGCCATGCATGGGATCACCAGCATGGTGAACATGGACGGCAACCGCTACACCTGCGTCCTTCTGAGGGAGATGGAGTCCGAGGGGCGGCTGACGGCGCGGGTCAAGGTGCCGTTCCACTTCAAGCCGCATATGGAGCTGTCGGAACTCGACCGTGCCAGCGCGATGGCCGAGGAGTTCACAGGGGACTGGGTGACGTCCGGCTTCGTGAAGATGTTCCAGGATGGGGTGGTCGACAGCCGCACGGCCTACATGCTGCACGACTATCCGGGGACCACGGAACGCGGTGCGCCGCTGTTTGGCCAAGAGCGCTTCATGGACATCTGCCGGGAAATCTCGCGTCGCGACCTGCAGATCGCGGTGCATGCCATTGGCGACGGGGCGGTGCGGCAGACGATCGACGGGTACGAGGCGGCGGGGCGGCCGGACCTGCGGCATCGGATCGAGCATATCGAGCTCATCGACCGGGCCGACGTGCCACGCCTGGGGGCCTTGGGGATCACGGCCTCTGTCCAGCCGCCGCATCCGCCGGGGGCGATGGATTTCCCGATGTCGACGATGGAGCATGTCTTCCACAAGCATCGCTGGAAGGATGCCTACCTGACCCGGACGCTCGCCGACGACGGCGCGCCTTTGGCCTTTGCCTCGGACTGGCC
>JBJTSJ010000563.1:0-4427 GCA_046076605.1 Tabrizicola sp. | reverse complement strand
CGGTGGAAGGTGTGGCCCATGACCTCGACATCCTCGTAGGCCCAGCGGGTGAACATGTGGAGCGCGGGGTCGTAGCGGAGGATTTCCTCGACCGTGCCTTCGATCTGGTTGGGGGCGAGGGTGGTCAGCGCGGTGCCGGTTTCGAGGAGCGTCTTCACGCCGTTGCCGATGGTGTGGACGGTCGCCTCGTGGCCTGCGTTCAGAAGGAGGATGCAGGTGGTGATGAGTTCGTCGGTGGACAGCTTCTCGCCTTCGCTTTCGGCGGCGATCAGCTGGGTGATCAGGTCATCGGCGGGCTTGGCGCGGCGCTCTTCGACGTAGGAGCGGAGGAAGGCCACGAAGGCCTCGGTCGCGGCGACGGCGCGGTCTTCCATCTGACGGGTGCGACCGGCCATGTACATGCCGACCATGGCGTTCGACCATTTAAGGAGGTCGGGGGCCATGTCCTCGGGCACGCCGAGGAGGCGGGCGATGATGCGGACGGGGAGGGGCTGGGCGAAAGTGGTGAGGAGGTCGAATTCACCCGGCGGGCAGGCCTCGGCCAGTTCGGTCGCCAGGGCGGCGATGTCGGGTGCAAGGCCGGCAATGCGGCGCGAGGTGAAGGCGCGGAGGACGAGGTTGCGGAGGCACGTGTGGCGGGGTGGTTCGAGTTCAAGCATCGAATGCGCCTCGACCGCGTAGAAGGGGGCGAGGTGGGGCGGGATCGGCAGGGGGTCCACCGGCTCACGGCCGAAACGGCGGTCGCGGAAGATGGCGTTCACGGCGGCAGCGTTGCCGGTGCAGGTCAGCTTGTAGTCGGACCAGTGGAAAAAGGGGCCAGCGGTGCGGGCGCGTTCGTAGAACGGGTAGGGGTTCTGGACGAAGGCAGAGTCTTTGGGCGATTGAGAAAACGGGGTCATGTCTTGTCCTTGCCGATCAGACCCTGGGCGATGGCTGCGCCGGTCACCACGATGGCCGCACCCAAAGGCTGCCACCAGTTCCAGGGGCCGCCGACCACGAAGACCATCAGCATCACGTAGAAGGGCACTGCATTCATGTGCATCGAGGCCGCGCCGATGCCGATGCGCCCGACGGAGACGATCCAGAGGAGCTGGGCAATGGCCATCGAGCCGATGGAGAAAGCAGCAAGTCCGCCGAATTCGGGCCAGCCGATGGCCGCCCAATCGGGCCACTGCCCGCGCAGGACACCATCCGCCACGGCCGCGATTGCGGCAACGATAGCCCCGCCCGCGATGGTGATGGCGCTGCGACCAAGAGGAGTGAGATCGGGGAAGGCCTTCACCGTCTCACGCGAGCCCCAGGTGTAGAGGGTGACGGAAGCGAGCGCGGCCAGCACGCCGATGCCGAAGCTGACCTCACCCTCGGCACCGTTGACGGCGATCAGACCGCCAACGACCGACAGGACCAGGCCGATGGCGAGTGCGCGGGTGAAGGGGCGGTGATCGAGCGCCCATTCCAGCACGATCCCCATCACCGGCATGATGGCGCTGACGATCGCGACGGTGACCGGGTCGTTGAACTGCAGCGCGATGATGACAAAGAAGGATGCGAGGCCCAGAGTCACGAAGCCGACCCAGGCGCCCCTGAGCCAGTTGGCGCCGAGGACCGTACCGCTGCCCTCCATCACCCACCAGATCGGCAAAAGGACGGCGGTCGCCAGCAGCGCCCTGCAGGCGGTCAGCGCGATGGGCGGCATATGCGGGATGATCAGGTCGGCGGCGGGAAGGCCAGCCGCCCAGATCACCATCGAGGCAAGGCAGATGAGGTTGGATGTGACGAGCGAGCCGCGCGCCGACGGGTCATGGGTGGTCATGTCCGGAGCCTAAGGGGCGGTCGCGGGCAGGGCTGGCCTGTCCGCGACAGGGCAGGGTCGTCAGGCGGCGGAAAGGGCCGCGACGATGGCGCCGAAATCCGCGGCCTTGAGGCTGGCCCCGCCGACCAGCGCGCCGTCGACATGCGGCACGGCGAAGATGTCCGCAGCGTTCGAAGGCTTGACCGATCCGCCGTAGAGGATACGCACGCCCTCGGCCTCGGCCCCGATCAGGCCACGCAGGCGGCCGCGCAGAAAGCTGTGCACTTCGGCGATCTCGGCCAGAGTGGGGGTGCGGCCAGTGCCGATGGCCCATACCGGTTCGTAGGCGATGACGACATTGGCCGCAGTCGCGCCGCCGGGGATGGACCCGTCGATCTGGGTGCCAATTGCGGCAAGGGTCTTGCCGGAGTCGCGCTCGGCCTCGGTCTCGCCGATGCAGACGATGGCGATAAGGCCTGCATCCACCGCGGCTTCGGCCTTGGCGCGGACCAGGGCGTCGGTCTCGCCATGATCGGTGCGGCGTTCGGAATGGCCGACGATGACATGGGTCGCGCCCGCATCGCGCAGCATCGCCACCGAGATGTCGCCGGTATGCGCGCCCATCGGTTTCGGATGGCAGTCCTGCGCCCCGACTTTCAGCGCCGTACCGGCTGCCGTGCTGGCCATGGCGACGATCAGGGTAGCGGGCGGGCAAAGCAGCATCTCGCAAGCCGGGTCGGGATGGGCCTCAAGCAGCGCCGTCACTTCGCCCAGCGAAGCCCGTGTGCCGTTCATCTTCCAGTTTCCGGCGGCGAGTTTCTTCATCTGTCGTTTCCTTGTGCAGTCCAGACACGCCTAGCGTGTATGTCCGGAAAGGAAAAGGCGGTAGATCGGCAACAATCCGTTTGTCGCACCCGCGTCAGGCCAACTTGCCTTGGGTCAAGCGCCAGACGCGTCGCGGAACTTGATCGATTCCCCGCAGCCGCAGGCCTCGACAACATTGGGATTGCGGAACTTGAAGCCGCTTTCCACCAGGCCGATTTCGTAGTCGATCTCGGTACCGATCAGGAACATCTGCGCCATCGGGGCAATCATCACCCGCGCGCCGTCCTGTTCCACCACCTCATCCAGAGGATTGACCGAGGTGACGTATTCCATCGTGTATTCCATGCCCGCGCAGCCGCCCTTCTTGACGCCAATGCGCAGGCCTTGACTGCCTTCGCGCGCCATCAGACGGGCGATCTGCCCGGTGGCGGCGGGGGTCAGGGTGACGGCGGCTTTGCCGGGAATGCCGAACATGAGTGGGCTCCTTTGGCGGTAACTTAAGGTGTCTGCGCCGGAATTCCAAGCGGGGGCAGGTGACCAAGTGCGGCCAGAGTTGCGAAAGAAATTACGAGCGCCCAGCCGAACGAAGCGAGGGTGCCTATGATGACGTATTCGGACAGGGCGCGGTCTTCCTTCAGCGCGCCGTAGCGCAGGATCGACTTGGCCGCCATCAGAAGGCCCACCCCCTGCGGCTGGCCGATCAGCACGAGGACAAAGATCAGTCCGCGTTCGAGAAGGCCAATAAGGCGACCCGCGCCGGGAAGCCCCTCGGCAGCGATGTCGGCCGGCAGGTTTGCGGCAAAGGGTTGCATCATCAGACCGACCGCGAAGCCGCCCGCACGGGTGGACAGGATCAGACCGGTCAGGAGAACCATCAGCGCGGGAATCTGGCTGACCGGAAGGGGGACCTCGTCCGACCAGAGGCCGGTGCCAAGGATGCCACCGTCGTCCCCGGTCACTATGGCGCCGGGGGCCCAGAAGCCGTTGGCCCAGAGATCGGGCAGCCAGAGGACGAGCGCGATCAGCGTGGCAAGGTGCAGGCTCTGGTCGATCAGGAACGGGGCGAGGCCTGCCGAAACCTTCCAGACCGAGGTAAGGACCAGCTTGCACACGTCAATCGCGATATGGACGAGGGCGAGGACGAGAAGCGCGGGATGGACTGACCCGGTGGCGGCAACCGCAGTCGCGTAGACGGTAGCAATGTGCAAGCCCAGCGCGAGGGGGTTGCGCTTGTTCGCTGCCATCCAGTTGGTCTGGAACACGAAATCGGCAAGCGTGTGGGCGAAAAGGAGGGCGATGAAGGTTTCAGTCATGACACCCTGTTCCATCCCTGGTTGGTTTTTGCAGCCTCCCACCGACGCAGGGCAGACGCAATGGTTTGGCCGCCCGCTCCGCGAAGCCGGTCATTGACGGCCTGTGGGCTGATCGCAAGCGAGGCACCGATTTCATGCAGCGTCACTACCCGATGTGGCGCGGCAAGGTGCATCGCGGCCGCCTCGGCTTGGGCAGTCGTCCAGCGGCCCATCCGTTCGCCAAGGAGGTCTGCAATGATCCGGTCCTCTTCGCCGACCTGGCCGCCGTTGATGACGATCCGCCACGGTTCAGCCATCTGATCGAGGCCCCGTCCGGACAGTTCGAAGGCCGCTCCTGTCGCATCGGAAAGGTCTGCGGAGCCCAGAGTTTCGGCGGGGCCGATGCCGATGGAAAAGCGGCTTTGCTGACCCAGCGCTATGAGCCTTCCTTGGATCACGACTGCGGCCCGAAGTGATAGCCGGGGCTCTGCAAGGACGATCTGCCAACCGTCGCCACG
>JBJTSJ010000562.1:0-2798 GCA_046076605.1 Tabrizicola sp. | reverse complement strand
GGCGCAAAGAGGGCGCGTTTCTTCTTTGGGAGCCGCGCCATGACCCATCGCATCGCCATCCTTGGAGCCTCGGGCTACACGGGGGCGGAGCTTGTCCGCCTGATCGCGACGCATCCGTCGATGCGGATCGTGGCCTTGTCGGCAGACCGCAAGGCGGGGATGGCGATGGCGGAGGTGTTTCCGTTCCTGAGGCATCTGGACCTGCCGGTGCTGCAGAAGATCGACGAGATCGATTTTGCAGGCGTGGACCTGTGTTTCTGCGCGCTGCCGCATGCGACGACGCAAGAGGTGATCGCGAAGCTGCCGAAGACCCTGCGGATCGTCGATCTCTCGGCGGATTTTCGGCTGCGGGACCCGGCGGAATACGAGAAGTGGTATGGCCAGCCCCATGCGGCGGTGGAGATCCAGAAGGAGGCGGTCTACGGGCTGACCGAGTTCTACCGCGACGAGATCAAGGCGGCGCGGCTCGTAGCCGGGACCGGGTGTAACGCGGCGACGGGGCAGTTCGCGCTGCGGCCATTGATCGCGGCGGGGTGCATTGACCTGGACGACATCCTGATTGACCTGAAGGCCGGGGTTTCGGGTGCCGGGCGGTCGCTGAAAGAGAACCTCCTTCACGCGGAATTGTCCGGGGGGACCCATGCCTATTCGGCAGGGGGCAAGCACCGGCATCTGGGCGAGTTCGACCAGGAGTTTTCGAAGGTCGCCGGGCGTCCGGTGCGGGTGCAGTTCACGCCGCATCTTCTGCCGATGAACCGGGGGATTCTTGCCACGGTCTACGTCAAGGGCGACGCGAAGATTGTGCATCAGACCCTTGAGAAGGCTTATGAAAATGAGCCGTTCCTGCAGGTTCTGCCGTTCGGGTCGCTGCCCTCGACCCGCGACATTGCCGGGTCGAACTTCTGTCACCTTGGGGTGATCGGCGACCGGGTTCCGGGGCGGGCGGTGGTTGTGTCTGTCTTGGACAACTTGACCAAGGGATCCTCGGGTCAGGCGATCCAGAACGCGAATCTGATGCTGGGGCTGCCCGAGGCGGAAGGGCTGATGCTGGCGCCGGTCTTCCCGTGAGGCTTGACGCGGGTCAAGGCATGCCCACCTTGGGCATGGCATAGGCCGTTCAGCGGCAAGGGGCGCGGGTGATGAGCGAGAAGAAGGAATTCCGGGGGCTGAAGGGCCTGAAGAAGCAGCGGCGCATCCAGATCATCGCGCTGGCGGCTGCTGCCCTGGTGGCGATGGTCGGGGTGATCTACGTCTTCGTCCCGTCCGACGCGATGAACTTCTTTCGCAGCCCGACCGAGGTGGTGAGCTCGCCGCCCGCACCGGACGAAACCTTCCGGATCGGCGGGCTGGTTGTCGAGGGGTCGATTGTCCGGGGCGAGGGGACGGAGGTGGCCTTTGCGGTGACCGATACCAATGCCACCGTGCCGGTGCGCTATACTGGGATCCTGCCTGACCTCTTTGCCGAGGGCCAGGGTATGGTGGCGCTTGGGAAGATGGAGGGGGACACCTTCATGGCGACGGAAGTGCTGGCCAAGCATGACGAAACCTACATGCCCAAGGAAGTGGTCGACGCGCTGAAGGAACAGGGTGTCTACGTCGACCCCAACGCCAAGCCGGAAAGCTGACCGCGCGCCAAGGCAGGGCGGCGTTAATGCCGTCTTGGCAGGCTTCTTCCCCTGCGAAGGGGGTGGCCGATGCCAGATGTTCGTCAGATTGCCGAAGAGATCGTGGGCCGCGAGGGCGGTTTCGTGAACGACCCAGATGATCCGGGTGGGGCCACGAATTACGGGGTGACCATCGGGACGCTGCGGCGGCTGGGGATCGACGTGAACCGCGACACGCGGATCGACGTGGCGGATGTGAAGGCTCTGAGCCGCAAGCAGGCGGTCGAGATCTATCTGAAGCATTACTATGAAGGCCCGGGAATCGCGGCGCTGCCTGAAGTGATCCAGGCGTCCGTCTTCGACATGTATGTGAACGCGGGCGGCAACGCAGTGAAGATCCTGCAGCGGTTGCTGACGGACATGGGGTTTCCCTGTGATCCGGACGGGGCCATCGGGCCGCAGACGATCCGCGCGGCGCAGATGGCGCATGAGGCGGCGCCGTCGCATCTGGCGGATGCCTACGGGATTGCCCGGCGGAACTATTACTACGCGATTGCCGACAAGCGACCCGCTAGCCGCAAGTTCGCGCGGCGGAAAGATGGTGGCAAGGGTGGCTGGATCGTACGGGCAGAGGAGTTCATCTCTCCGAAGTATCACCTGACCGAGGCACAGCACCGTGCGCGGGTGGCAGCATGGGGGTGATCGGCAAGCTGGTAGGGGCCCCGGGCGCAGTGACGGCGCTGGGGGAGGCCGCGAAGGGGGTGGCGGAGGCCTTTGTGCCGTCCGCCACCAAGCGGATGGAGTATTCGGCCGAGGCGCAGATGGCGGCGCTGCGGCAGTTGGGCGAGGAGTATCAGCATCCGGCGCTGTCCTGGTTCGACCGGCTGGTGAACGGGTTGAACCGGCTGCCGCGACCGTTCCTCGCGTTCGGGACGATCGGGCTGTTCGTCTATGCGATGATCGACCCCGAGGCGTTCGCGTTCCGGATGGTGGGGCTGAATGCAGTGCCGGAGCCGCTCTGGTGGCTTCTGGGCGCGATCGTCGCCTTCTATTTCGGCGCTCGGGAGACGCATTACTTCCGCAACCGGGCGGTGGTGTCTCCGTTTGTGGCGCAGGCGGCGGAGCCCGAGGAGAATGCGGCGCTGGAGGAGTGGCGGCGGGGCTGATGCTTGACCTCTGATCGGGCCTCTGGCA
>JBJTSJ010000561.1:0-7685 GCA_046076605.1 Tabrizicola sp. | reverse complement strand
TTTCCAGCGCCTCCCACGCGACTTCCGGGAACTGGCGGTGCTGGGGGTCGAGGATCGCGGCTTCCTTGGGAGAAAACCCGAAGAATTCGGCGTCGAACCGGTCGTAGCCTTCCAGAAGTGCGGCGGCGGGGACGTAGTTCGGGTTCCGAAGGAGCGCGGGGCTTTCGCCCGAGGCCAGAATCTCTTCCTCGGTCAGGCGGCGGACGGCGCTGCGGCCTTCGCGCAGGTTTTCCCAATAGGCGGAAATGTCGGCAGCGCCAGGCAGATGGGCGGCCATGCCAACAATGGCAATATCGGTTTCAGCGGGAAGGTCCTGCATACCATCCTTCATGCGACTACCCTCTCGACGTGTCGTCAGCGGCTTGCGCCGTTCTTGCGGTTGGCCCGCCAGCAGCCGGGCGACGATGGCCATGGTCCACGGGCTGCACCACGGTGCCCGGACGGTTCAGCACAAACTCACCTACACTGCACCATCCCGAAAACCGGGGGCTGACCGGGACCATCAACGATTCGCGCAACGTGAAAATTTCCTTGAGCTTTCCTACATGAGTCCGTCTAGATACGCACGTCTATTGGGTAAGAAAATGGCCTTTTCAGGGGGAATCCGGACCCTACGGCTATGATTTCCCTACTTTGTTGCTGCCTCGGCATCAGTACTCTGGAAGCCGTCGCCATGGCATTTAAGATTGCTTATTAGAGGGGACCAAGGTCCCGACCCCCTGTGGAATTGCTTAAAGGTGAGTAGATGACGCGCAGTAGATCCCGGAGGTTGTTATCCCGCATCCTATGGCTTGATCCGGATGCTGGAAACGACTCTGCTGCGTCGCAAAACGGGACTGCGACAGCCGTGGACATGGTGCCGGACATCCCGACCTACCAGGATCGCAGCGTCATCGTGACCCCGCCTGCGAGCTTCGTCGAATCACCGGTGCCGCGGCCGACGCGGGTTCGGTCACGTCTGTTGCCGAACCAGCCCCCGGTGGTGAACTCGCCCGATCTCTATACCGAGCATTTCGGGTTGCGGATGCGCCCTTTCGCGCTGACGCCGGACCCGGACTTCCTGTACTGGCCGCCGTCACACCAGCGCGCCTACACGATGCTGGAATATGGTGTGCGGGCCCATGCGCCGATCACGCTGATCACCGGGGAAGTGGGAGCGGGCAAGACGACGCTGCTTTTGCATCTGGTGCGGTCGCTGGGGTCGGAGCTGAAGGTCGGACTGGTGTCGAACCCGCACGGCTCGCGCGCGGAACTCTTGCGCTGGGTGCTGCATGCGCTGGAACAGCCGGCCGAGCTGGAAGAAAGCTATGTCGACCTCTTCTCACGGTTCCAGAACTTCCTTTTGTCGGAATATTCCCTGGGCCGCAGCGTCGTGCTGATCTTCGACGAGGCGCAGAACCTGTCCGCCGAGGCGCTGGAAGAACTGCGGATGTTCATCAACATCAACTCGGGCAAGGACGAGGTGCTGCAGCTGGTCCTGATCGGGCAGCCCGAGCTGCGGACCCTGGTGTCCCGTCCCGACATGCGGCAGTTTGCCCAGCGTGTCGCGGCAAGTTATCACCTGACCGCGATGGACCTGAAGACGGTCCGCGGTTACATTCCACACCGTCTGAAGGTGGCGGGTTGCGAGAAGCGCATTTTCACGGCACCTGCGGTCAGCATCATCTACGAGCTGACGAAAGGTGTACCGCGACTTGTCAACCAGCTGTGCGATCTGGCGTTGGTCTATGCCTTCACCAAGGGCAAGCACATGGTAACCCCTGCTATCCTTCAGCAAGTGCTGGACGACGGCGTGTTCTTTTCGGCGGCCACCGCCAGCCAGACGAGTGAGACCCATTGAATGACGCTTGACCTGCGTTTCTACCTTTCCCTGATCATGCGACGGCTGCCGGTCATCGCGGCGATCATCTTCACGGCGACGACCGCCGGAATTCTTTACGCGGTATCGCTACCTCCGGTCTTTCGGGCCGAGGCTCGGCTCTTGATCGAGAATGCCCAGATCCCGGATGAACTGGCGGCCTCGACGGTGCGATCCACCGCTGACGAGATCCTGCTTGCGATTCAGCAGCGCGTCATGACCCGGGAAAACCTGCTGGCCATCGCCGAGCGGCACGACATCTTTGTCGATGCCCCACAGATGACGGATGAGCAGAAGCTGGTCGATATCGGCGGCCGCGTGTCGATCTACATGCCCAACACCCAGGGCAATACCGGGGTCGTAACCGTGTCGTTCGGGGCTGCAGAGCCCGCGCTTTCAGCCGATGTCGCCAACGAGCTGGCCGACCAGATCCTGCAATGGAGCGCGGAACTGCGCAACGCGGCCTCGGCCAGTACCCTGGATTTCTTCCAACAGGAAGTTCAGCGCCTAACGCAAGAGCTGGGCGAACAGAACGCTCAGATCCTGGAGTTCGAACAGGCTAACCGCGATGCGCTGCCGGAAAGTCTGGAGTTCCGGCGCACGCGGCAGGCAGCGCAGCAGGAACGGCTCTTGCAGATCGACCGGGACCTGGCTTCGCTGCGCGACCGGCGTCAGCGGCTGACCGAGCTTTATGACCGTACCGGTCGCCTTGTGGCCACGACGCAGGATCGGACACCCGAAGAGACACGCCTGGAAGAGTTGCGCCAGGAACTTGCCTCGGCGCTGGTGGTGTTGTCGCCGACCAACCCGCGCGTCAAGGCGCTGCAGAACGAAGTCAATGCGCTTGAGGAAGCGGTCAAGGAACAGCTGGACGCAACCGGCGGCGGACGTTTGACCCCGTTCGAAGTGCAGATGCTGGATATCGACGGTCAGATTCAGTACCTCGCCGAGCAGAAGGCGACCGTCGAGAAGGACCTTGCCGATCTGGACGCTAGCATTCAGGCAACGCCAGGAAACTCGATCCGGCTGGCCGAGCTGCGCAGCAACTACGAAACCTTGCGCGTGCAGTATGAAGAGGCCGTCGGCAGCCTGTCTGAGGCCCGGATGGGCAACCGGATCGAAGCGACGGACCGGGGGCAGCGCATCACGATGATCGAACGGGCCGTGCCACCCGCGTTCCGCGCCGAGCCGAACCGCAAACGCATTTCCATTGCGGCATTCGGCGCCGGCGTGATCGTCTCTGGCGCGCTGTTGTTCCTGCTTGAGATCCTGAACCAGACCATCCGCCGGCCGTCGGAACTGGCCAAGGTGATCGGCACTCCGCCCTTCGGCACGGTGGGCTATCTGGCCGGTGCCTCGGGGCATCGGCGGTTTTCGCACAGCAGCCTGGCGCTGCTTGCGGTTTTCCTGATCAACATCCCGGTCCTGATGCTGGTGGTTCACATCTACATCACGCCACTCAACTCACTTCTTGGGCTGAAATCCAGTACGCCCGCAATCAGCGGCGTGGTTGAACCCGCAGCAACCGAAAAGACCGAGTAGGACAGAATGGAACGGATTCAATCGGCTCTCGCGAAGGCACGGGCTGCGCGCGACCGCAAGATGCAGTCTTCCAACCCCGGAGCCGCTGCAAAGGTAGAAACCGGCCCCTGGCAGGACCTGGCTGAAGTCGACCTGAACGCGAGAGTTCTGGAACGGAACCGGATCGTCGCAATGCACCCCGGTCAGAGTGCGGCCAGCTTCGACCTGATGCGCACCAACCTGATCCGGACCTTGCGGTCGAACAACTGGAGCAGGGTCGCGATCACTTCGCCGACGCAGGGCTGCGGCAAGTCCACGGTCGCGCTGAACCTGGCGTTCAGCCTGGCGCGGATGGCGGACACTCGTGTCCTGCTGATCGAGATTGATCTGCGACACCCGTCGATCCTGTCGATCCTGGGGCTGCCGCAAGGCCAGAACTTCTCGGGGATGCTGGCAAGCGGGCAGATTGACTTCGGTCAGATCCGCCGTTGCGGGCCAAGTTTGGCAATCGCGGCAAGCTCGAAGCCGATGGAGAGCCCGGCCGAGCTTTTGTCCGCAACCCGGACGGCCGACATGATCGACGAGATTGAAGCCAAGCTGCGCCCGGATGTCATCCTGTTCGACATGTCGCCGATGTTGGCCAACGACGACGCGATTTCCTTCCTGGATCAGGTCGACTGCGGATTGATCGTTGCGGCGGCGGATGAGACGACGGTGACCGAGGTCGATCTGTGCGGCAAGGATCTGGCCAAGCGCACCCAGGTGCTGGGTGTGGTGCTGAACAAGTGCCGGTTCGTCGATCAGGAACAGCCCCGCCCTTATCCGGATTGACGCCACCCCGGAATGACAAAGGGGCCCGTTAGGGCCCCTGGTCGGGTCAAGATGGAGCGGGCGATGAGATTCGAACTCACGACCCTAACCTTGGCAAGGTTATGCTCTACCCCTGAGCTACGCCCGCACTCCGTCTTGGTGCGGCTGATTTATTGAACGGACAGAACGGCTGCAAGGGGAAAATGCAGCGTCAGCCAGAAAATCCTTCCGGGGAATTCGCTGGCCTTTTGCTGGCCGCCAAAGCGATGCCGCGCAGCCAGCGATGGGCTGGGTCTGCTGCGTGGCGGCGGTGCCAGAGCATCCGCAGCGCGTAGGTTGGGCTGGGAAAGGGAAGCGGGTGGGCGCGGACTGGGCCGGCAAAGCCCGGCAGGTCGGCCAGAGAGCGGGGCACACAGGCGACAAGGTCGCTTTGGGCGAGGACCGCAGGCAAGGTTCCAAACCGCGTCAGTGCCAGGGCGATGTGGCGGGACAGGCCGAATCCGCCAAGCGCGGTGTCGATGGGTCCCCCGGGCCGGGCTCCCTGCGGGCTGACCTGGGCCTGTGGCAAGGCGGCAAAGGCCTCGATCGTCAGGGGCCGGACCAAGGCCGGGTGGTCGGGGCGGGCAAGCAGGACGAAATGGTCGCTGAAAAGCTCGGCATCCTCGAAGGGCGCGTCGGGCCTCGGCATGCCGCCCATGGTCAGGTCGATCTGCCCTTCCCGCGCATCAACCGAGGTGACGGGAACGCTGTCGACCGACCGGATCACCAGGCGCACTCCCGGGGCAGCGGTCCGCAAACGGCCCACGAGATCGGGCAGCAGCAGGATCTCGGCCAGGTCACTGGCAGAGAGGATGAAAGTCCGGTTTGCGGTTGCGGGGTCGAAGGATCGCGTCTCGAACAGGGCCGACACGCCGGCCAAAGCCTCGGCCAGGCGCGGGGCCAGCGCCTCGGCGGCAGGGGTCGGGCGCATTCCGGCGCCGCTGCGCACCAGAAGCGGGTCGCCGAACATCTCTCGGGCCCGGCGCAGGGCGATCGAAACGGCGGGCTGGGTCAGGTTCAGCCGCGCCGAGGCGCTTGTCACGCTGCCTTCGCGCAAGAGCGCGTCCAGGATCACGAGGAGGTTCAGGTCAAGGCCACGCAAGTTCATAATCTAGGATTATATAATAGTTGAATAACTTCAATTTGAATTATTTTATGGCCTCCCGCAAGGTTTCCCCAGTCCGGCCGATGGCCGCCCAACCTGATGGAGAGACCGATGAAGACGATCCTTGCTGCCGCGCTTCTTGCCCTTGCGACCCCGGCTGTTGCCGAGGCCCCGTCGATTGACGGGCAATGGGCCAGCCTCGCCCCCGAGAATTTCGGTGGGCCCTTCGCCCTGCGGGACTTCACCTTTGACGGCGATGCCTGGCGCATCGTCTTGCGCACCTTTGCTGACGAGGCGATGACCCAGCCGCAGTTCACGCTGGATGTGGCAGGCTATTACCGCGTCGGGGCTGAATCCTCGGCCGTGCCTGGGGCGTGGAACGCGGTCTTTGCAGCTTTCGACAAGACGCTGACCGCGCATTCGGCGGAAACGGTGGCGATGTTCGTCGGCATGGGCTGCACGCTGGAGATCGACCAGCCGTTCGACCTGACCGACCAGCCCTGCGGCTTTTTCCATGCGACGATGGACAACACGGGCGAGTACGACCTAATCGCGGTCAAGGACGGTCAGCTGTTCCTGGGCGACCGGTCGGGCGATCTGACCAAGGCACGCCCGACGGCGCTGATCGGCTATCCGCTGGCGCGGAAGTAGGCGGACAGATAGGGCGGGCCGCTGTGCCCACCCTTCGCCGCAGCTTACTTCCAGTCGGCCGGAACTGCCTCGGGCTCGAAGATCTGGTCGAAGGGAGTGTCGCCGAATGCGCCCTGGTCGTACATCACGCGGCTGGTGAAGCTGCCCCAATAGCGCCCCGAGGGCGCGGTCAGGTGCCAGTCCGAGATCATCGACTGGGCGAAGTCGACCTGATCGCCCTCGGACAGATCGCCCAGGGCGACGGGGTCGTTCGCCAGAAGGCCGGTAAAGCTGCCGTCTTCCCGCCGGGCAAAGGGCGCGACCCAGATGTGTTCCACCTCGGCTGCGCTGCCGTCTACGGTCGGGAAGCCGACCTTGACCAGCGCCATGTCTGATCCGTTGCCTTCGGCATCCAGCGCGTTGGCCAGGAACATCGGCAGGGTCGCCTGCGCCTCGGCGATGGCGGCGTTCATCGCCGCATCGTCCTGCTCATAGTTGATCGTCGCGTCCTGCGCCGCGACTGGCAGGGCCAGCGCCACCGCGACAAGGGCCGCAAGCAGAAGGCGCTTTGGCATCATTCCAGCTCCAGCAACAGGTCCTTGGCTTCGATCTGGCTGCCCGGATGGACGTGGATCGCCTTGACCACTGCCTCGCGGTCGGCGTGGAGGCCGGTTTCCATCTTCATCGCCTCGATGTTGAGAAGAAGGTCCCCAGCGCGGACCTTCTGGCCCACGGTCACGGCGATGGAGGCGATGGCGCCGGGCATCGGCGCGCCGACATGGGCCGGGTTGCCTTCGGCGGCCTTGGGCCGGGCCGCGGTCTTGGCCTTCACCGCGCGGTTCGGCACGCGGATGACGCGGGGTTGGCCGTTCAGTTCGAAGAAGACCTTTACTTCGCCCTCTTCGGTCGTCTCGCCCACTGCCTGCAGACGGATTTCCAGCGTCTTGCCGGGGTCGATCTCAAGGCTGATCTCATCCCCGGGCTGCATGCCGTAGAAGAAGACCGGTGTCGGCAGGGTGCGGACGGGGCCGTAGGTCTTGTGGCGGCCCATGTAGTCAAGAAAGACCTTGGGATACATGAGGTAGCCGTTCAGGTCCTCGTCATCGACGGTGATCCCGTTCATCTCCTCGGACACCTTCTTGCGGACGGCCTCCAGGTCCACCGGTGGCAGCGTCTTGCCCGGACGGTCGGTCAGGGGTTGCTCGCCCTTCAGGACTTTCTTCAGGATGCCCTGCGGCCAGCCGCCATGCGGTTGGCCAAGGTTCCCTTTCAGCATATCCACGACCGAGTCCGGGAAAGCCACGTCGACGTTCGGATCCTCGACCTGTGCGCGGGTCAGCCCCTGCGCCACCATCATCAGCGCCATGTCGCCCACGACCTTGGAGGACGGCGTGACCTTCACGATGTCGCCGAACATCTGGTTCGCGTCGGCATAGGCCTGCGCGACTTCGTGCCAGCGTTCTTCGAGGCCAAGGCTGCGAGCCTGCGCCTTGAGGTTGGTGAACTGCCCCCCCGGCATTTCGTGCAGGTAGACTTCCGATGCCGGGGCGGGCAGGCCGGATTCGAATGCGGCATACTGGGTGCGCACATGTTCCCAGTAGTTCGAGATCGCGCGGACGGCCGAGATGTCGAGGCCCGTGTCGCGTTCGGTGTGGCGCAGGGCTTCGACGATCGCGCCCAGGCAGGGCTGCGAGGTGCCGCCGGAGAAGGCGTCCATCGCGC
>JBJTSJ010000560.1:0-3132 GCA_046076605.1 Tabrizicola sp. | reverse complement strand
CAGCGGTCATAGGCCCGCAGCGCATAGCCGCCCGTGGCCACGAAATCGAGGCAGGCATCAAACTCCTCCCGTGTCAGGCCCGCATAAGGCCCCGCCGTGATCACCTCGGCGTACAGAGCACCTGCCTCGAACGGCCCGGCGCAGGCGGTCGCGAGGATATGCTGGCACAATACGTCCCTCGGCCCCGGCCCGCGAGGTTCACCGTCCAGCGTATGGGCGCGGACCGCATCCAGCGCCGCCTGGCATTCCACCACCTCGAACCGGTTCGCCGGGACCAGCAAGGCCTTCGACGGCGCGTTGTAGCGGTGGTTCGCCCGCCCGATCCGCTGCACCAGCCGCTTCACGTTCTTCGGCGCGCCGACCTGGATCACCAGGTCCACATCGCCCCAGTCGATCCCCAGGTCCAGCGACCCGGTACAGACCACCGCCCGCAAGGCCCCCGCCGTCATCGCCTGCTCCACCCGCTCCCGCTGCTCCCGCGAAAGCGAGCCATGGTGGATGCCGATCGGCAGGTCCTCGGTGTTGGCGAGCCACAGGTCGTGAAAGAACAGCTCCGCCTGGGCCCGCGTGTTGTGGAAGATCAGCGTGGTCTTGTGCCGCGTGATCTCGTTCAGGATCGCCGGAATGGCATAGCGCCCGCCGCCGCCGGACCAGTGCGGCGGGGCGTCCGTCTCCAGCATGGAAATGTCGGGGTCCGGCCCCGGGTCGGCCTCCAGAATCGTCGTCCGGGGCGCCAGAAAGCGCGCCAGCGCGGGCGGGTTTTCCACCGTCGCCGACAGGCCCACCCGCCGCAGTCCGGGGTTCAGCGCCTGCAGCCGGGCGATCTGCAGCACCAGCTGGTCGCCACGTTTGCTCTCCGCCAGCGCATGGATCTCGTCCACGATCACCCGCTGCAGCCCGGCAAAGATCCGCGGCGCGTCCTCGTAGGACAACAGCAGCGCCAGGCTTTCCGGCGTCGTCAGCAGGATGTGCGGCGGGTCCGCCCGCTGCCGCCGCCGCTGGGTATAGGACGTGTCCCCCGTCCGATCCTCGACCCGGATCTTCAGCCCCGCGCCCTCGATGGGCGTGCCGAGGTTCCTCCGGATATCCGCCGTCAGCGCCTTCAGGGGCGAGACATACAGCGTGTGCAACCCCGGCGCCGGGTCCACGCCCAGCTCGGCCAAGGTCGGCAGGAACCCCGCCAAAGTCTTCCCGCCCCCCGTCGGCGCGATCAGAAGGGTCGCAGGGTCCCCCGACAGCGCCAGCATCTCCTGCTGATGCGGATGCAGGGTCCAGCCCTTGGCGGCGAACCAGTCGGACAGGGCGGGGCGAAGCGTGGCCATGACCCGTAGATAGTCCGGCGCGACGCCAAGGGGAATTGCCGAGTCAGAGTGGCAAGAGATGGATCTACCCCACCGGAGGATTTCCAGAGAACGATCTTCTCTTCGGGCGGTTGTTCCTTTCCGCACCATGCCGCCGGAATTGCGGTGCTTTTTCCACAGGCGGGGCCTCATTCCGCTTGCCGCAACCCCGCCTCCCGCCTAATCCGTGGCCCATGAGACTGCTTTTCCTTGGCGATGTCGTGGGCCGGTCGGGCCGGACGGCGGTGACCACGCGGCTGCCGGGGCTGCGGGAGGCATGGGGTTTGGATTTCGTCGTCGTGAACGGCGAGAACGCGAGCCAAGGCGCCGGGATCACCGGAGAGCACGCCAAGGAACTCCTGGCCGCCGGGGCCGATTGCCTGACGCTTGGCGACCACGCCTTTGACCAGAAGGACATGCTGTCGTTCATCGAGCAGGAACCGCGCATCGTCCGTCCGCTGAACTTCTCCAAGGTCGCCCCCGGCCGTGGGGCGCGGGTGTTCGAGGCGACCCAAGGCCGCAAGGTCCTGGTGACGCAAGCCTTGGGCCAGGTCTTCATGAAGCGCCCCTTCGACGACCCGTTCTCGGCGCTGGAGGCCACGCTGAAAAGCCACACGCTGGGCGGGGTGGTGCAGGCGGCCATCGTCGATTTCCACGCCGAGGCGACCAGCGAAAAGATGGGCATGGGCCATTGGTGCGACGGCATGGCCAGCCTGGTCGTCGGCACCCACACCCATGTCCCGACCTCGGACACGATGATCCTGGCCAAGGGCACCGCCTACCAGTCCGACGCGGGCATGTGCGGCGATTACGACAGCGTCATCGGGATGGAAAAGCTGGAACCCCTGCGCCGCTTCCTGACCGGCATGGCCAAGGGCCGGTTCGAACCCGCGAACGGCGAGGCGACGCTGTCCGGCGTCTATGTCGAGACCGACGACAAGACCGGCCTGGCCACCAAGGTGCGAATGATCCGGGTTGGCGGCAAGCTGCAGGAATCCCTGCCATGACCGACCTCGCCGTCGCCACACCGGTGCCGGAAAAGGGCAGGCCGGGACGCTGGTTCTTCGTGGCCGTCCTGGTCTGGCTTGGCATCGGCTGGGGCTCGACCCATCCCTTGGGCAAGATCGCCACCCAGACCGGGCACGGCCCCTTCGGCCTGATCTTCTGGCAGCAGGTGGTGATGGTCGCGGTGCTGGGCGCCATCGCGCTGGTGCGGCGGAAGGGGATCAAGCTGACCCCCCCCGCCCTTCGCTTCTACGTCATCGTCGCGGTCCTCGGCACGCTGATCCCGAACGGGACCTTCTACGCCTCGGTCGCGCATCTGCCCTCGGGCATCATGTCGATCATCATCGCCATGATCCCGATGCTGGCCTTCCCCATGGCGCTGGCCCTCGGGATGGACCGCTTCTCGGCGCTCCGTCTGGCCGGGCTGGCGATGGGGCTTTTGGGAGTGGCCCTTCTGGCCGCCCCCGGCGCCGCCTTGCCCGACGCGGCGATGCTTGGTTGGCTGCCGGTGGCGATGGTGGGCCCGCTTTTCTACGCGATGGAGGCGACCTACGTCGCGCATCGCGGCACGCAAGGGATGGACGCGTTGCAGGCCATGCTCGGGGCCAGCCTTGCGGGCCTCATCCTTTGCGCCCCGGTGATGCTGGCGCTGGACCAGGCCTATTGGCCCTTCCCCCTCGGCCGGGATGATGCGGCCCTGGCGCTCTCTTCGGCGCTGCATGCCCTTCTTTACGCCAGCTACGTCTGGCTGGCCGCCACCGCCGGGTCGGTCTTCGCGGCGCAGTCA
>JBJTSJ010000559.1:0-4230 GCA_046076605.1 Tabrizicola sp. | reverse complement strand
ATCGAGTAGCCCTTGACCGGGTAGACGGGCAGCTTGATCCCGAACTCGCGCACCAGCATCGGCGAGTAGGAGCCGAGGGCCAGAACAAAAGCGTCGGCGGTCACGCGGCCCTCGCCGGTATGGACGGCAGTGATGCGGTCGCCGTCCGCCTCCAGCCGGTCGATGCTGACCCCGTAGCGGAAGGTGACGCCCAGGGCCCCGGCCAGACGGGCGAGATTCTGGGTGAACTTGAAGCAGTCGCCGGTTTCGTCGCCCGGCAGGCGCAGCCCGCCCGCGATCTTGTTCCGCGAGGCTGCAAGACCCGGCTCGGCCGCAACGCAGGCGTCGGCATCCAGCACCTCGAACGGCACACCATCGGCCTTCAGGACCGCGATATCCTTTTCGGCCGCCGCGACCTGCTTTTCGGTGCGGAACAGCTGCAGCGTGCCCTTTGTCCGCTCGTCATAGGAAATCCCGGTGTCGGCGCGCAGCTGGATCAGGCAGTCGCGGCTGTACTCGGCCAGTCGGACCATGCGCGACTTGTTCACGGCATAGGCCTCGGCGGTGCAGTTCATCAGCATCCGCGCCATCCAGCTGAGCTTGGCCCAGTCAGGCTTCGGCTGCACGATCAGCGGCGCATGTTCCATGAACAGCCACTTCAGCGCCTTCATCGGGATGCCGGGGGCGGCCCAGGGCGAGGCATAGCCGGGGCTGATCTCACCGGCGTTGGCGAAAGAGGTCTCCAGCGCCGGGGCGGGCTGGCGGTCGATGACCGTGACTTCATGCCCGGCCTGGGCCAGATACCAGGCCGAAGTGACCCCGATCACGCCTGCGCCAAGAACCACGACTTTCATGACCCGCCTCCACTGCGATACTTCAGCGGCGAAGATATGCTGGCTGTGACGGGATTTCTTGGTGAATTCGAGTGATTCTGAGATCAACTGAGCAAATTTCTTCGTCATATTCGTCAGTAATAAGAAGATTCTTTCTACCATATCCCGGACGGCAGCAGAAATCACCGTCACGGCCAATCACGGCGCTGGCACGTTCCGGCGAGGTCTTGCCAAGCGGGGGTGCATCCCGGCACCGCTTTGAGTATATCAACGCTATGAAACGACGCCTTGCCCTGTTGGCCCCGCTCGCCCTGCTGTTGCCCCTTCCGGCCCTGGCCGAGAAGATTCCGCTTGGGGTCATCTCGGACTATCTGAACGGGCTTACCACCGTTGAATCGGACTTTACCCAGATCAACTCGGACGGGTCGATTTCCACCGGCAAGATCTTCATCAAGCGGCCCGGTCGGGTGCGGTTCGAATATTCACCCCCCGACCGCAGCCTGGTCATTGCTGGCGGTCAGCAGGTCGCGATCTTTGACGCCAAGTCGAACCAGCCGCCCGAACAGTACCCGCTGAAGCGGACGCCGTTGAACCTGATCCTGGCGCAGGACATCGACCTGGGCCGGGCGAAGATGGTCGTTGACCATACCGAGGACGGGACCTCGACCCGGGTAAGGGTGCAGGACCCCGAGAACCCGGAGTATGGCTCGATCGAACTGGTCTTCACCGCCGACCCAGTGGAGCTGCGGCAATGGGTGATTACCGATGATCTGGGCGCACAGACCACGGTGATCCTGGGTGAGATGAAGAAGGGCGGGCAACTGGGTGCGCGCCTGTTCGACATCACAGCCGAGACCTCTGCCCGGGGCAACTGACCTTACCGGCAGTAGGCCAGCTGTTCGCGGTACATCTCGGCCCGTTCGCCGACTTTCGCGGCGACCTCGACCAGCCAGGGCTTGTCCTGGTAGGTCTGGTTTGCATAGCCGGTGCGGCCCTCGTGATAGGCCAGATACTGCGCCCCGGCATCGTCCTTCGAGATGCCCAAGGAGCGCGAGGATTCATCCATGTACCAGCCCATGAAATCGGTGGCATCGCCGATGTCATCGCGTTTCGACCGACGGCTTCCGGCGCTGCGCTGGTATTCCTCCCAGGTGCCGTTCAGCGCCTGACTGTAACCGTAAGCCGTGCTTTGCCGCCCCATCGGGATCACGCCCAGCGCAAAGGTGTGCGGCGTACGCGCGTTGCCGACAAATTTCGATTCCTGATAGATCGTGGCCATCTGGACATGGACCGGAATGCCCCAGCGGCGTTCGGTCTGCTCCATCGCCCGCAGATACTGCGGCCGCTCGCGCAGGATCGCGCATGCATCGTCCAACTGCCTCGGCGCCTGATAGTTCCCGCCGCCCCCGCAGGACGCAAGACAAAGGACCACCAGCGACGCACGGAGAAACCTGCTCATCTGCCCCTCGTGCACTTTTCTTTTGTGATAATCTTAGACTATTCGCTGCCCGGATGAAATGGGCAACGCCGCGCAATGCCATCAGAATTCCGCGAGAATTCAGTCAGCAGGCGGACTGTCGGGACATAGCCCACAGACTGTTTCCCTAAGGGTGCTGCGGCAAAGTGGACAGCCCAGATGCAAGAGCGTAAAGAAATTCCTGGGGGACTGACGTCGATGCAGACCACACATGCAAAGTACCATATCGGTCAGGTGCTTCGTCACAGAAAGCACCCGTTTCGAGGTGTCGTATTCGACGTGGACGCGATGTTTTCCAATACCGAGGAATGGTACGACAACATCCCGGAAGACAGCCGCCCGTCGAAGGACCAGCCGTTCTACCATCTGCTGGCTGAAAATGGCCAACGCTACTATGTGGCCTACGTCTCCGAACAGAACCTTGTCCCGGATGAAACCGGCGAACCTGTCGATCATCCCGACCTGGGCGACCTGTTCGGCGACTTCGAGGATGGTCGCTATCCGGTGACGTTCCAGCTGAACTGACGCTTACCAGTTGTTCACCCTTTGCCCCTTATCCTGACGGAAAGGCAAGCAAGGGAATGCGTCATGCAACTGAAGACTCAGACAAGGCCCAAGGTACTTTCGGTTCTGGTGATGGAAGACCGGATCGATGCGGCAACGGCGATCCAGTTCAAGGAACGGATGCGCGACATCACCCGGGACAGTCCGTCCCGCGTGGTTCTGGATCTGGCGCGGGTACAATTTCTGGATTCTTCCGGGCTTGGCGCCATTGTCGCGGTGAAGAAACTGCTGGGACCTGATCGGTCGCTGGAACTGTCCAGCCTGACCGCCACGGTAGAAAAGGTGTTCCGGCTGACCCGGATGGACAGCGTCTTCACGATCCACCCTTCGCTTGAGGTCGCCGTTGCGCACGCAGCCAGTGCCTGAACCAGGCCTTCAGACGTCCGGGCTGGTCCTGGTGTTCCAGGGTGACCCGGCCTCTGTCCGGCAGGCGTTGACAAGGATGGTGGCCAGCCCTCCGCTGTCCGACCTTACCGACGATGACCGCGGCACGGCCGAACTGGTGCTGGCCGAAATCCTGAACAATGTGGCAGAGCATGCCTACAGCGAAGCCGGTGGCGAAGTCGAAGTCAGGCTTGACCCCGAACCGGAAGGTCTGCGCTGCCTGGTTCTGGACAGCGGTCGCGAAATGCCCGGTGGCCGGTTGCCCGAAGGTCGTCTTCCCGGTGGACCGGATGTTGCCTTGGACGATCTGCCAGAGGGCGGTTTTGGCTGGCACCTGATCCGGTCGCTTTGCGCAGGCCTGACCTACACGCGCGCCGATGGGCAGAATCGGCTGGCGTTCTTCCTTCCCTACGGCAGCTAGGGTCGGGACGGCTGCAGGTTGCCCACAGGGGTGTTGGGTCAGCTGGCAGGTTGGGTCAGGGCGGCCGGCGGCGCGCTGTGGTGCGTAGTCCCGTCTCTGGTTGGATCGCGACGACAGGCGTCCTGTGTGACCTTCGCCCGATCCGCAGGGGGCCGCAAATGAGGGACGCCCGCTCGGCGCAGTAATGTCGGGTGCGCACGTGTTTGCGTCCTTTGTTTTGGCAATTGGCCCAGTGGCCGGATGACCCTAAGCCATTGATCTTAAATCGCCACCAGAGAGTTTGTTGCGAGGGGCAAGGCCCGGCCCCAGGCACCCACTTCCAGCGTTCCACACCGACAGCGGCCTGGTTCGGCCGCTGATGTTCCTCCCTCTTCAGGTTCCCAAAGTCTCGGCACCGGGACCCGGCCCCCAACGCTAGGCGTTGGCCGTTTGGGTCCGGTCTTGAGCATCGTTGCGAAGGTTCCATGCCGGATCCTGGCATCGGCCTTCCGGCCCCGGAGGCGGTTGCGTTCGACACTGGCACAATCCTTGCATCGGACTTCCGGTCTCGCGACCGATTGGCAAGCGGCAGC
>JBJTSJ010000558.1:0-2946 GCA_046076605.1 Tabrizicola sp. | reverse complement strand
TTTTTCCCCGGGCTGCATCGCGTCGTCGTGCACTTCGACCACGGCCTCGCCGTATTCAAGCTTGTAGGCCTGCGAGATCGTCTGGCCTGGCAGCTTGCCTTTCTTGCGGATCGGGACAAAGCCGGTGGAGAGCTGGTGGGCGACGGCTCCGCCCAGGATGAAGCCGCGGGCTTCCAGCCCCGCAACCTTGTCGATCCGCATCCCGGCATAGGGTGCGAGGAGCTGGTCGACGCACATCCGGAACCCGCGGGGATCGGCGAAGAGGGTGGTCACGTCGCGGAAGAGGATGCCTTCGTGCGGGAAGTCGACGATGGTGCGGATGTAGTCCTTTACGGACTTTTTCATCGGGTTTCCTTCAGAGAACACGGGCGGCGACGGCATCCAGCTTGGCGAGAAGCTCGGGGTCGCGTTTGTCGGGGGCGGTCATGATGGCGTGGGAAAGCGCCCGGTCGCAGCCGTTGGGGCAAGGCTGGCGGTCGGGGTCCATGAGGCGCGGCAGGCGGGCCACCAGTCCCCGGGCGGCGGCGGCGTTCGCATGCACGACGGCGATCACCTGGGCCACGTCCACCGCGCCGTGGCTGTCGTGCCAGCAGTCGTAGTCGGTGACCATGGCGAGCGAGGCGTAGCAAAGCTCGGCCTCGCGGGCGAGGCGGGCTTCGGAAAAGCCGGTCATCCCGATCACGTCGGCGCCCCAGGTCCGGTACATCCGGCTTTCCGCGCGGGTGGAGAACTGGGGGCCCTCCATCGAGAGGTAAGTGGCGCCGGTGTGGACGGTCAGGCCCTCGTCGCGGGCGGTCTGGGCGGCGAGGGCTCCGAGGCGGGGGCAGGTCGGGTCGGCGAGGCTGACGTGGGCGACGCAGCCGGGGCCGAAGAACGACGGGGTCCGTTGGGTGGTGCGGTCGATGTACTGGTCGACGAGGACGAAGTGGCCGGGTTCGTAGTCTTCCCGGAGGCTGCCCACGGCGGAGACGGCGAGGATGTTGGTGCAGCCGAGCCGCTTCAGGGCGTCGATGTTGGCGTGGTAGGGGACCGAGGTCGGGGAGTGGACGTGGCCCCGACCGTGGCGGGGGAGGAAGGCGACGGGCAGGCCGTTCAGGCGGCCCACGAGGACCTCGTCCGAGGGTTTGCCCCAGGGGGTCTTCACCTTCACCCAGCTGGCCCCTTCCAGGCCGTCGATCTGGTAGACCCCCGATCCTCCGATCACGCCGAGCATGGTCTGCATGGGGGGTCTCCCTGGGGTTGGACGGGGGCGAGAATAGCGGGGTCTCGCGGGTCTGTCCACGGTGGACAAACGCGGCGATGGCTGGGATTTCAAGGGCTTGCGATTTTCCGTTAGGGTGATGTTAAGGATTGCCCCGCCCGTGTAGAGGGCCAAAATCCTTCGAAGGATTTTGCAAATCTTTTCGAAAAGATTTGCGCCCTGCGGCAGCCGTTGCGCTTAGGCCGGGCGGGATGAAATGGCGTCCGGCAGGATCAGGTCCGGGTCGAAGAACGCGGGCAGGCGGGTCATCAGGGCGGCGAGGCGGTCCAGACGGTCGGCGCTCAGGCGGTGGGTCGTCTCTTCCCGCGAAAGGTGTGTGCCGGATTGCGAATCCCGCTCGAAGGCCCGCAGTGCCGCGGCGGCGTGACTTTCGGGCAGGCCGCAGTGGCGGAGGAGCCGGGCGATGGAGGCCTCGCGGTCGCGGTTGAACTCGTTGTAACGCAGCGCGAGGAAGGGGACGCCTGCGCTCAGGTGGCGGGTATATTCGGCCATGTTGCAGGACCAGGCGGGGGCGAGGGCAAGCTCCATCGGCACTTCGGGGGCAGCAAGGTCGATGACATCGGTCAGCGGGGCCGGGTCGGCGGCGGCGGTGAAGATGCTCCAGGCCAGCGCGCGGTCGGGGCCGGTCAGGGTGTCGGGGAAGTTGTACTGCCGCATCATCGAATAGACCGAATTCGACCAGCCAAGCGCGTCGCGGTAGAGGAAGACGCAATCTGCCTTGGGCAGGGCGCGGTGAATGAGGTCCGCCTGGAAGAGGGCCTGGCTGCGGAATTTCATGGCAAAGACAGTGGCTTGCCGGTCAGGCGGGGGGCGGAACTGCAGGCGGGTGCAGGCGCGGATCAGGCGGATGACCTGGTCGTCGGCAAAGCCGGACCGACGAGGTGAATGGTAGTGCTGCAGGATGAGGGTGGAGAAGGCGTCGGGCTCGGACAGGCACCAGACGCCGGGGACGGTGTTCAACGCGTGCGAGAGAAGCGTCGAGCCGCAGCGGCCGATGCTGAAGATCAGGATTACGCGAGGGACGGGCGGGGCGAGATCGGCCACGGCCTCAACGTCCGCCAGCGGCATGGTCAGGACGCGGCGGGCAAGCCGGTGCTGGGTGGCATAGGCGAAGGGGCTGTCAGCAAGGTCGGTGCCGGGGGGGAGATCGGTGAAGACGGCAAGATCGCGCGCGTGGTCAAGGCCGTAGAGGGTCCAGCCAGGTTGGTCGATGACGATGCTGGCGGGTGTGGGGACCGCGGAGCCAAGGTCGAAGTCGTCAAGGTTTGCCCAGCCGACAGGTCTGCGTTGTGCAATGACGTCGTGCAGCAAGGCAGTCATCAATACGGCCTCCGGGATCGGGCGGCGAACGGGCAATGGCGTCAGACTGCGCCGTGAACCGGGCACAAATCAACCAGCAATGTGCTGGTCGCGCCTCAACGGCGGGGCTTCAGGCGGTCCAGTCCCCAGACTGCAAGCCCGACAATCAGCCCCCAGAAGGCAGCACCGATGCCGAAGGCGGCGATGCCAGAGGCGGTGGTCACCACGGTCAGCGCGGCAGGGAGGCGCTGGTCGGGGTGGGCGAAAGCGCCGGTCAACGCTCCGGTCAGGGGGGAGAGTAGGGCCAGCGCGACGAGGGCGGCGACGACCTCGGCCGGCAGCGCGGCGATGAGGTCAAGGACCGTGGGGCTGAGGAGGCCGAGGAG
>JBJTSJ010000557.1:0-5766 GCA_046076605.1 Tabrizicola sp. | reverse complement strand
CCGCGAACTCGCCCCGCATCGCATCGACATCGGCCAGGGTCCGCACCGTGTAGACGCCCTGCAACTCCCCCCCGATAGCCGCAGGCAACCGGCGGGGAGTCGACCCCGTGGTCAGCGCCAGATGGTCATAGGCCAGCGCCTCGCCCCCCACCGTCACGGTCTTCGCCAGCGGATCAATGCCGGTCACCGGCTGACCCAACCGCAACTCGACCCCCTGCTCCGCCCAGAACTCCGGCGCGCGCAGCCAAAGGCGGTCTTCCTCCATCTCGCCCAGAAGATAGGCCTTCGACAGGGGCGGACGCTGGTAGGGCGGCGCGGGTTCGTCGCCCAGCATGATGATCTCGCCCGCATGTCCCAACGCCCGCAGCTTTGCCGCCAGCGCCGCCCCAGCTTGCCCTGCCCCCACGATCACCACGCGCATGGCACTCCCCCTCTGGCATGTTCCGCGCCGGACCCTATAACCCAAGCGACACAAGGTGCAACGCGCCAAACGCAAAGGACATGCCATGACGATTGCTGAAGGTTCGAAACTCCCCGACGCCACGCTTCTGTACATGGGCGACGAGGGTGCGCAGGCGGTGAAGCTTGCCGACAAGCTGAAGGGCCGCAAGGTCGTGATCTTCGGGCTTCCCGGCGCCTACACCGGCACCTGCTCGACCGCGCATGTCCCCAGCTTCATCCGAACCGCGAAGAAGTTTGCCGACAAGGGCGTGGACGAGATCATCTGTGTGGCCGTCAACGACCCCTTCGTGATGAAGGCCTGGGGCGAGGCGACCGGGGCCACCGCCGCCGGGATCACCATGCTGGGCGACGCGGACGCAAGCTTTACCAAGGCGATCGGCCTGACCTTCGACGTGCCGCACCTTGGGTTCTTCGCCCGGTCCAAGCGCTATTCGCTGCTGGCCGAGGACGGGGTGGTAACGAAGTTCAACCCCGAAACCGGCACCGGCTGCGAAATCTCGGCGGGCGAACACCTTCTGTCCCAGCTCTGACGGACCGCTCATCGCAGCCTTCGGCGCTCTTAGCAACCGAGGAGAAGCCGAAGGCGCACGACGAGGCGTCACCCCTCGCGGACGTGGCGCTGGAAAGCACGCTTCAAGAGGTCAAGCTCGGACCGGAGCAGGCTCACTTCCGCCCGGATGTCCTCGTCCAGCGGCACCCCGGCGACCAGGGTGAACTGCGCCAGCGTTTCACCGCCCGACCGCAGCACGAAGGTTTGCGCGCCCTCGTTCAAGGCCCAGGCCGGGATCGGCACCCGGACCGTAAACTGCCCGGAGTTGCCCGGCTTCGGGGTGACCTCGACACAGTCCACCGCGCGACCTGCGTGCAGCGCTTCGATGGCCGGCGCCTCCCCTGCCCCGGCCAGCGCGCCTTCCCAGACCCCGCCCGCGATCCGCGTCTGCACCAGCGTCAATCCGGTCGCCTTGGCCATGCTGTCCCCTTACAGTTCCGCCCGCGGCCGACGGCTGACCAGTACGTCCCGGATCACGATGCGGCTCATCGCGACATCGTTCAGGATCAGGTCGACCCAGGCGCGCTCGACGCGTTTCTCGTTGATGTCGGCATAGGCCAGATCGAACTCGGCCAGTTTGTCGCGCCCGTCCTGCGGCAGGCTGCTCACCGGCTGCGACAGGTTCGGCCCGTGCTTGATGTTCAGCCGAGCATAGCCGCGGAACGGCGCGTCGGTGTCAACCACCAGCTCCACCCGCACCAGATGCCGCGCCTTCAGCCCGTCGATGGCCGCCTGCGGCAGGTTCATCGCGACCGACAGGAAGGTACCCTTGAAGCCGAAGACATCCAAGGCAAGCCCGTAGGGCGCGCGGTCCTCGGCCTGGGTATTGCGGACCTGCCGCGCCACCACTTCGCCCAGCGGGCAGTCGTGGTACAGCGCCAGGTTCTCGCCCAAGGCCGTCCGGTCGCCCTGGGCGATGACCCCGGGTTCGGCCATCGCGCCCCGCCACAGGTCAGGGCGCCAGGACCAGTCGGTGCCCAAGGGCATCTGCGGCAGGCCAGAGTTCAGCGACGGGACCGCCGTCCGCGCATCGGCGGCCTGGATGACGCGGTCGAGGTGCCGCCGTATGCCGCGCGCCTCGGTCCGCAGGGCGCGGACCTCAAAGCCGTCCAGGTCGTCCACCGCACTGGCCAGTCGCGCCCAGCGCTGCTCGGCCCGGCGTTGATGCCAGCCCTCGATGCCCCGGGACAAGCGACCAGCCATCGGCCTTACTGGTCCATGTAGACGTGGCTTTCGCCCTTCGCGCCGGGATGGGTCACCGCCCCCCAGCGCGCCCCGCCGCAGAGCTTGGCGAACTTGTGCACCGCGCCCGAGGTGTAAGCCGTTTTGCGCGGCCCCTTCCATTCCGTCTTGCGCTTGGCCAGCTCCTCATCCGACAGGGCCACCGACAGCTCTCCCGTGACCGCGTTCAGCGTGATGATGTCGCCGTTCCGCAGCAAGGCAATCGGCCCGCCATGCGCTGCCTCCGGCCCGACGTGGCCGACGCAGAAGCCCCGCGTCGCGCCGCTGAACCGCCCGTCGGTGATCAGCGCCACCTTCTTGCCCATGCCCTGACCGGACAGGGCGGCAGTGGTCGACAGCATCTCACGCATCCCCGGGCCACCGGCCGGGCCTTCGTTGCGGATCACGATGACTTCGCCTTCCCTGTATTCCCGCGCCTTGACGGCAGCAAAGGCGTCCTCTTCGCACTCGAACACTCGCGCCGGGCCGGTGAAGACCTGCTCGGCTTCGGTCATGCCCGCGACCTTCACGATGGCCCCGTCGGGCGCAAGGTTGCCCTTCAGGCTGACCACGCCGCCCGTCTTGGTGATGGGGCTGTTGATGTGGTAGATCACCCGCCCGTCCGCCTCACCCCGGATCTCGTCCAGGCTTTCGCCCAGCGTCTTGCCCGAGGCAGTGATGCAGTCGAGGTGCAGAAGCCCCGCCTTCGCCAGTTCCTTCATAACCACGGCCACGCCGCCGACCTCATGCAGGTCCTTGGCCACATACTTCCCGCCCGGACGTAGGTCGACGAAGTACGGCGTGTCCTTCATGCAGGCCGCCACGTCGAAGAGGTCGAAGTCGATCCCCGCCTCATGCGCGATGGCCGGCAGGTGCAGCGCCGCGTTGGTCGAACCGCCGGTGCAGCCTACGACGCGCGCCGCATTCTCCAGCGACTTCCGCGTCACAATGTCCCGCGCGCGGATGTTCTTTTCGATCAGGTTCATCACCGCCACGCCCGAAGCCTCGCAGAACTGGTCGCGGCTTTCATACGGCGCGGGGGCGCTGGAGGAGTTCAGTAGCGCGAGGCCAATGGCTTCCGACACGCAGGCCATCGTGTTCGCGGTATACTGTGCGCCGCAGGCGCCCGAGGACGGACAGGCGACCTTTTCCATGATCGCAAGCTCCACGTCCGACAGGTTCCCGGCCTGGTGCTTGCCCACCGCCTCGAACATGTCCTGCACGGTGATGTCCTGCCCCTGATAGCGGCCCGGCAGGATCGATCCGCCGTAGATGAAGACCGACGGCACGTTCAGGCGCACCATCGACATCATCATGCCTGGCAGGGACTTGTCGCAGCCCGCCAGACCCACGATGGCATCATAGCAATGCCCGCGCATCGTCAGTTCCACGGTGTCGGCAATCGCATCGCGGCTGGCCAGCGACGACCGCATCCCCTCATGCCCCATCGCGATGCCGTCGGTCACGGTGATCGTGGTGAATTCCCGAGGCGTCCCGCCGCCCTTCTTCACACCCTGCTTCACGACCTGGGCTTGCCGGTTCAGTGCGATGTTGCAGGGGGCCGCTTCGTTCCAGCAGGTCGCCACGCCCACCCAGGGCTGGTGGATCTCTTCCTCGGTGATGCCCATCGCATAGAAATAACTGCGATGCGGGGCGCGCGCCGGACCTTCGGTCACATGGCGGCTGGGAAGCTTCGACTTGTCGAAACGGGCATTGGTCATGGCGGCTCCTCGCGGCATTTGCTGGCCGCAAGGGATAAAGGCACGCCCCGCCCGGGGCAAGCCGATTTGGGCGTCAGGTGCTGGAGCCGTTGATCGCCACGGTCGCGCTTTGCATCAGCCCGTCCAGCTGCAGCCGCAGGCTGTCGACAATGCCAACATAGGCCTTCAGGAAGCCTCCCAGGGCAGGAACGGCCTCTGCCAGCGCATCAGCGCTCATATAAAGCGCCGAGGCCAGGATCGCGATCGTCATCACCAGCAGGAAGCCACTGCGGAACCCGCTGCGCCCTTCCTCCGCGGCAACCGCCGCATCGGCGGCCGTTTCGTCCAGCGCCTGCTCGTTCGGCCGCAGGGTCGAGTTGATCTCCTCGACATCCGGCAGACGGGTACGGCGTCCGCCATTCTTGTCCTCGCCGTCATCCGACGGAGAGGACGCGGACGGGTCGACACTGATGACCTCAACTGGCCGCCTCGCCACGGGGGGTGCAGCATCGATCCCCAGATCGGCCTGCACTTCCAGGGGTCGGGTCGCGTCGGCTTTCCGCGCCTGTGACTCGCGCTCGGCCTCCTCACGCAGGATGGCAAGTACCGAGTCGTCCACCGCATAAGCCGCAGGGGCCGCAGCAGTCGCCACCGCTGCCGCCGCAACCGCACCAGCGGCCTCGGGGATTGCCGATGGCGTATCGTCGTCATCTGTCGGGCTGGACGAGTCAGGCCCGGCCTCGGGCTGGGCCTCGCTTGCCGCCGGTTCTGCCGTGGCAGCAACTGGATCCGCAGGCTCGCTGGCGGCTTCGGCCACGGGGACCGGGTCGGGTGCAGCTTCGACGACCGGTTCGACCACGGGCTCTGGAACCGGGTCGGATGGAGGGGCGCTGACTTCGGGTGGTGCTGCCTCGGCCACCACTTCGGGCTCGGGCTCCACTGGCGCGGCTTCGGGTTCCGGCTGCGGCTCTGGCGCGGGTTCAGGCGCCGGTGCTGACACAACCTCTGCCGATGCAACCTCCGGCGCGGGCACGGGCACGGGAACCGGCTCGGGCTCTGGTACCGGGGCAACCACAGGCGCGGGCTCTGGCGCCTTCGCCACTGGCGCTGCAACCGCAGGCGCGGCGCTTACGGCCTCTGCAACCGCCGCGCGTGGGCGCATCTGATACCACGCGTGGCCGCAATTGGCGCACTGCACATCGCGACCCGTTTCCGGAATCGCGTCCTCGGGCACTTCGTACTTCGCCTCGCAATTCGGGCAAACCAACCGCATTCTTGTCCCTCAACGCATGTTTTTCCGGCCGCCGGGTCGATTTGTAATCCTTAATTCCTGTCGTTCCAAGACCTTGTCGCATGCTCTTGTACAATCGTTTCAGCCTGTGCGATGGAAAGCGCAGTGACAGGGACGCGGCACAAGGCTGACATCCCGGGATTGCGGCAGGGGAACAGCGTGATCACCTTCGAGAACGTGGCCTACAACTATGGCGGGGGCGAGCTTCTTTCGGACGTCTCGCTGCGCCTGGCCCCGGGATCCTTCCATTTCCTGACCGGCCCGTCCGGTGCCGGAAAATCCACCTTCCTGAAACTCGCCTACGCCGAGCTGAAGGCCACCTCGGGCCGCGTCACTCTGTTCGACAACGACGTGACCAAGCTGTCGCGCGACGACATCGCCCGCACCCGGCGGCGCATCGGGATCGTGCACCAGGACTGCAAGTTCCTCGACCACATGTCGCTGGCGGCCAACATGGCCCTGCCTTTCACCGTGTCGGACCGCGAAAGCAGCCCGCAGGACCTTGATGACCTTCTGTCCTGGGTCGGCCTCAAGCACCTCGC
>JBJTSJ010000556.1:0-3313 GCA_046076605.1 Tabrizicola sp. | reverse complement strand
CCGAAAGGCGCGCCCGGCCTCGGTCAGGAATACGCATTTCGACCGCCCGTCGCGGGCATTGGGCCGCATCTCGATCAGTCCATGCCGCTCCAGCACCGCCAGGCTATGGGTCATGCTGGTCTTCGGCACCTGAAACGCCCGCGCCAGCGCCAACGGCGTCTGGCCATCCTTCACCCGCACCAGATGGTTCAGCACCACGAACTGCGGCAGGTTGAACCCATCAGGCAGCCGCGCCTCGAACAGGGCGCGGCTCAGTTGTGCCAGGATCCCGACCTCGTTGAAGAAGGCGAAAAGCGTCGCTTCCGGGGTCGGGGTTTGGTCAGGCATTCAGGATCTTCGCCTCCAGCGGCCAGCGCGGGGAAGGGGCCACCTCGGGCCCGTAACCGATACGCGCCAACATCTGGACCGTCCCGCCCTTCGGTGCAAGCCTGGCGTGCAGATCGGCGTAAAGCTTGGCCATCTCGGGATACTCCTGCAGCGCCTGGGACAAGGGCTGGAACGCCACGCCCGCCGCCGTCGCCGCCAGGTTCACCCGCAGCCAGTCTGCCCCCGTGGCGATCTGGTCCGGGCGGCTGTTCCCGTCGGTCACGAGCCACACATGCCCCATCGCCGTATCCGTATTGGCATAGACCGCGTCCAGCCCCGCCTTGTAGGCCTGCGACGAGGTGTCCAGAACGCTTTCCCGTGTCATCAGCCCGGTTGCCCCCAGCACCTCGAACAGCGGGCCGGTAAAGTCGATCCCGTCCGGGTTCGCATCCACCTCGACCCGCCCGATCCGGAACAGGTCCACCGATTCCTTGTAGGTGTGCGGCGTCTCGATCTCGATCCGCAGCGCCTCATGCGTGAAGGCGCGCCAGGCGGCGACCTCAGTCGCGTCCAAGGTCCCGCCGAAACGGGCGGTCTTGGCGACAGCCAGCTTCTGCAGCGTGTCTTCGGGCAAAGAGCGGGTCAGATCGTACGGCTCCTTGTTCGACCGCCGCGCCAGCGCATGGGCAAACAGCGGGTCGGGCGTCACACCCGCATCCGCGCTGAACACCGCCCGCGCCACGGGACGAGCGTCCAGCGCCCGGTCGTCGAAGCCCTCGGGGAAGGGCGTGATCTCGACCCGATATCCATCGTGGGTCGCCGCCATCCGCATCAGTTCCAGAAAACACCCCAGGCCGATGGTGATCTGCCGGCTGAACGGGTCGGTGTGCGGCAGAAGTTTCGCCGTATCGACATACAGCGTCACGACCCCGTCCTCGCGCAGGTCCACCAGCCAGGGCTGCCGGTTGTGCGGGTTCGGCGCCAAAAGCGCCCAGGACAGCGCCCGGTGCCGCGCATCCTCTCCCCGCCCCGCCTCTCCCCAGGGCAAAAGCGCGGTGCGCGGCTGACGGGTGGCAATGGCGCCCAGCGAGGCAGTGGCGGCAAGGATGACGCCGCCTCCGATCAGGGCAAGCGTCTTGCGGCGGGACAGCGTCATGACAGGCTCCAGTATGATACGATATAGCACTATATAGTCCGATATCGCACCAAATGCAACCCCAACGGAGCATTTGCGCCGGGCCCTGCAAATTGGTAACCAAAGATGACCAATCTGGAGACTGCCCATGCCCGTCATCACATGCATCGAGGACCTGAAGCGCCTCCACCAGAAGCGCACGCCAAAGATGTTCTGGGACTATTGCGAAAGTGGCAGCTACACCGAACAGACCTTCCGCGAGAACACGTCGGATTTCGCGAAGATCCGCTTCCGCCAGCGCGTCGCCCGCGACCTGTCGGGGCGGGTCCTGGACAGCACCATGGCGGGCCAGAAGGTCTCGATCCCCGTGGCACTGGCACCCGTCGGTTCCTGCGGGATGCAGCACCCCGACGGCGAGATCCACGCCGCCCGCGCGGCCGCAAAGTTCGGCGTGCCCTTCACTCTGTCCACCATGTCGATCTGTTCCATCGAGGACGTGGCCGCCGCCAGCCCCGACCCGTTCTGGTTCCAGCTTTACGTGATGACCGACGAGGATTTCGTCGACGCTGCCATCGAACGCGCCCGGGCCGCGAAGTGCTCGGCCCTGGTCCTGACCTTGGACCTCCAGATCCTCGGCCAGCGCCACAAGGACCTGAAGAACGGTCTTTCCTCGCCGCCGAAGCTGACGATCCCCAACATCCTCAACATGATGACCAAGCCGCGCTGGTCGATGGGGATGCTGCAGACCCCCCGCCGCCAGTTCCGCAACATCGTGGGCCACGTGAAGGGCGTGACCAACCTCGCCGACCTTGCCGCCTGGGCCAACGAGCAGTTCGACCCCAAGCTCGACTGGGCCAAGGTCGCCCGCATCCGCGACCAGTGGAAGGGCAAGTTCATCCTGAAAGGCGTGCTCGATGCCGAGGACGCCAAGATGGCCGCCGACATGGGCGCGGACGCCGTGATCGTCTCGAACCACGGCGGGCGGCAACTGGACGGGGCACTCAGCTCCATCCGCATGCTCCCCTCCATCGTGCGGGCCATCGGCGACCAAACCGAGGTCTGGCTCGACAGCGGCATCCGCTCCGGCCAGGACGTGCTGAAGGCGCTTTCCCTCGGCGCCAAAGGCACGATGATCGGCCGCGCCTACATCCACGGTCTGGGGGCGATGGGCGAAGCCGGGGTGACCAAGGCCCTGGAGGTGATCCGCAAGGAGATGGACATCACCATGGCCCTTTGCGGCGAACGCGACGTGAAGAACATGGGCCGCCACAACGTCCTTGTCCCCGAGGATTTCGAGGGCCGCTGGGCCTGAAAACCCGCTCGTCGTCCGCCTTCGGCGCTCCTCGCTGACTGCCCCCGCGAGGAGAAGTCGAAGACGCACGACGAGCCGCCGCTTGCTATTTGATCAAATTCCGGCATAAACGCTGCAACGTCCCTGGGGCCTGCCATGACTGCCGAAACCATCGCCGGGATTTCCACCGCCCGCCTTGCCGCCTTTGCCAAGCGCGAGGCCGAGATCTACGCCAAGGCCCGCCCCAAGGCGCTCAAGGCCCTCGCTGCGGGCGCCGAGAACTTCCTCAATGGCGTGCCGATGCACTGGATGGCCGACTGGCCGATGCCGCACCTGCCGCTGGTGGCCAAGGCGCACGGCACAAGGATCGAGGATATCGACGGCCTCAAGCTTGACGATTTCTGCCTCGGCGACACCGGGTCGATGTTCGGCCATTCGCCGGCGCCCGTGGCCAAGGCCATCCGCCACCAGGCCCGCCGCGGCCTCACCTACATGCTGCCGACCGAGGCCGCGCTGGAAGCTGGCCGCCTGTTGACCGACCGCTTCGGCCCCTTCCGCTGGCAGATCGCCACCACCGCCAC
>JBJTSJ010000555.1:0-6444 GCA_046076605.1 Tabrizicola sp. | reverse complement strand
CCGACGTCGGCGGCTATGCGATCCGCGAGGCGATCAAAGTCGGCGCGACGGAGCTTGAGGTTTCGATCGCGGGCCGGGACGCGATGGAGCGCGAAATTGCCAAGCGCTTCCCGGATGCGGAGTATCGGGACACCTGGGTCTGGTTCCAGTCAGGGATCAATACCGACGGGGCGCACAACCCGGTCACGAACCGGAAGCTGCAGCATGGGGATATCCTGTCCTTGAACTGCTTCCCGATGATCAGCGGCTACTACACAGCGCTGGAGCGGACGTTGTTCGTGGGCGAGGTGGATGATGCGTCGATGCGGGTCTGGCAGACCAATATCGACAGCCATGAATACGGGATGAAGCTTCTGAAGCCCGGTGCGTCCTGCGCCGAGATCACCATGAAGATCAACGAGTTCCTGGCCGAGCGGCAGATGCTGCAGTACCGGACCTTTGGCTATGGGCATTCCTTCGGGATCCTGTCGCACTACTATGGCCGCGAGGCGGCGCTGGAGCTGCGCGAGGATATCGACACGGTGCTGGAGCCGGGCATGGTGATCAGCATGGAGCCGATGCTGACGATCCCGGAAGGGATGCCGGGCGCAGGTGGCTATCGCGAGCACGACATCTTCGTCGTGACCGAGGACGAGCCCGAGGACATCACGCATTACCCCTACGGGCCTGCGTTCAACGTCGTCGGCTGAGGCCCAAGCGTTCGAAAAGGACAGGGAACGGAAGGGGCCCAAGGGTCGTTTCCGTTCCAGCCTTGCCCTCGAAGATTTGGAAAAGCTTGCGTTTTTGCTTGACCCGGACCCGATGGGGCGCAAGGTGACCCTAGCTGCCCTTACCATGAGTCTGCCATCGTGACCCACTCCCTTGCCCGGATCTTCGCGATCCTCGCCCTGCCCTTGCTTGCCGCCTGCGCCGGTACCACCCAGAAACAACCCGATGTCGTGCCGGGCTATGAAGGCGTCCAGGATGGCGAGTTCTTCATCGAGCCGGTGCCAGCAAAGTACCTGTATGAGGGCAATCGGCGGACCGAGGTGGCCTATACCGGGCCAGAGGCTCCGGGCACGGTGGTCGTCGATACCTTTGCCCGCAAGCTGTACCTGGTGGGCGAAGGCGGGACGGCCACGCGCTATCCCATCGCCGTCGGGCGCGAGGGCGTGGCGTTCCGGGGCAGCGGCGTAGTCGGGCGCAAGGCGGAGTGGCCGGCCTGGCAGCCGACAGCGAACATGGTGCGGACCCGTCCTGATCTTTACGCGGCCTATGCCGGGGGCTTGCCGGGCGGGCTGATCAACCCGCTGGGCGCGCGGGCACTGTATCTGTATCGCGGCGGGCGGGATTCGATGTTCCGGATTCATGGAACGGCTGATGCCGCATCCATCGGACATGCGACCAGCGCGGGCTGCATCCGGTTGTTCAACCAGGACATCATCGATCTGTACAACCGTGTCCCGGGCGGGACCCGGGTAAAGGTGCGGAGTGCTGCGGAAAGCCTGGCGATCGAAGGCCCGCAGATGACCGATGCCTATGGCCGGATCGTTCCGGAGACGCCCGAAAACATCGCCAAGAAGGAAAAGGACCTGGTCGCGATCCAGAAACAGGCCGACAAGGACCGCGTCGCGGCCGAAAAGGCGGAGCGCAAGCGGCTGTCGGCCTGTGCCAAGCGCGGAATTCCCGACGAGGAATGCCCGCGGCCAAACGCGCCTGCCGTGACGGTCGGAACCGCGGGCTAAAGCCGGATCACATAGTCCTTGAGGGTGGTCTGCACGACCTCCCAGGTCCCTTCGAAGCCCGGACGGAGGATCAGGCTGTCACCCGGGTGCAGTTGGGTGACGCTGCCATCTGCGCCGGTCAGGATCGAATAGCCGGACAGGATGCGGAAATACTCCCATTCGGAATAGCTGACGCGCCACTTGCCGGGGGTGGATTGCCAAAGCCCGGCGTAAAGGCCATCGCGGTCTTCCAGGTTCCAGGTCGAGTGAACGGGATCGCCGGAGATCACCTTGGCGGGATCGGGGCGGGTGATGTCAGGGGCGGTGCCGTCTCGGCTGACGCGCTGGAGCAGGGGCATGATGGTCTCCTTTCCCGGCATTCAGGCCGGGCGGCGGGGTGCGGTCAACCCTGTGACGCTGCGGTCGGCGGTGCTGCGCTGCGGCGCAAATTTGTTGCGGCGGCGTTTCGCTTGTGCCCATATGGCGGGCAGAATGTGAAAGCGGAGGCCTTGCGATGAGCGCCACGTCCCCAGTCCGGCCTGTGCTTCCCCCCGACATCCGCGCCCGCAAGGGCGGCACGCCGCTGGTGGTGCTGACGGCCTATTCGACGCCCGTCGCCCGGCTGGTCGATGCGCATTGCGACATCGTGCTGGTGGGGGATTCGGTGGGCATGGTGATCCATGGGCTGCCGTCGACGCTGGGCGTGACGATGGAGATGATGATCCTGCATGGGAAAGCGGTTGTCCGGGGCGCTCGACAAGCGATGCCGGTGATCGATATGCCTTTCGGGTCCTATGAGGAAGGGCCGCAGCAGGCGTTTCGCAATGCGAGCCGGTTGATGGCCGAGACGGGCGCCCCGGCGGTGAAGCTGGAGGGCGGGGTGCATATGGCCGAGACGATTGCGTTCCTTACCGCGCGCGGGGTGCCGGTGATGGCGCATGTGGGCCTGACGCCGCAGTCGGTGAACACTTTGGGCGGCTACAAGGTGGTGGGCCGGGCCGAGGAGGCCGAGAAGGTCATGGCGGATGCCAAGGCGACCGAGGCGGCGGGGGCGTTTTCGATCGTGCTGGAAAAGGTGCCGGAGGGGTTGGCGGGGCGGATCACGGCGGCCTTGTCGATCCCAACCATCGGGATTGGCGCGGGGGTGAAGTGCGACGGGCAGGTGCTGGTGGTGGATGACATGCTGGGCCTCTTCACCGAGTTCCGGCCGAAGTTCGTGAAGCGCTATGCCGAGCTTGGGAAAGCGGCGGATGAGGCGATTGCGGCTTATGCGGCCGAGGTGCGGGCGCGGAGCTTCCCCGCCGCTGAACATTCATTCCCTGACGTGGTCCCGGTGAAGAAATGATCCCGATTGTCCGGACGGTGGCCGACCTGCGCACTCTGGCGCGTGGGTGGAAGGCCAAGAACGAAGTCGTGGGCGTGGTCCCGACGATGGGGGCGCTGCACGATGGCCATCTGTCGCTGGCTCGCCGGGCGCGGGCGGAATGTGACCGGGTGATCACGACGATCTTCGTGAACCCCAAGCAGTTCAACAACCCCGAGGACCTGAAGAAATACCCCCGGACTCTGGAGGCGGACGCGGAATTGCTGGGGACCGTCCCGGTGGATGCGATCTTTGCGCCTCCTGTCGAGGAGGTCTATCCCGAGGGCTTCATCACCACGGTGACGATGGCCGGGGTGGCGCAGCCCCTGGAGGGGCACATGCGGCCCGGGCATTTCGACGGCGTAGCGACAGTGGTGACAAAGCTGTTCGGCATGTCGATGGCGGACAAGGGGTACTTTGGCCAGAAGGATTGGCAGCAATTGCAGGTGGTCCTGCGGCTGGTGCGCGACCTAAACGTGCCGGTCGAGGTTGTGGGCTGCGAGACGATCCGTGAGGCGGACGGGTTGGCGATGTCGTCGCGGAACGTGCGGCTGACGGCGGAGGGGCGGGCGAAGGCCCCTGTCCTCTACGCGGCGATCACCCGGGCGGCGCAGGATATCCGGGTAGGTCATGCCGACCGCATGGCGATCCGCGAGGCGGCGGAGACGATGCGCGAGGCGGGGTTCGAGCGGGTGGAGTATATCGAGCTGCGCGATGCCGAGACGCTGATACCCTCGGACGACCCGAGGCGGCCACGGCGGATGCTGGCAGCGGCCTGGGTCGACGGGGTGCGGTTGATCGACAACATTCCCGTGTGATCGGGCGGCTGTTGAATTGAGCGCTGGCGCGCGAGGCTTTTGTCTCGTCGTCGGGACTTCGCCCTCCTCCTCGGCTGATGGGGGCGCTGCCCCCAAACCCCCGGAGTATTTGCGACATAGGCAAATGCAGGGATTCCGCGCTTGGCGGGGGCAGCGAGTTGTTGCAAGACTTGGGGCGTTCGCCGGTGTCCGATTAATCGGGGCCGGGATGATGTAATTCGCTGTTACATCACTATGTGATGCAAACGATGTTCAACGGAGGGTCGGATGGCCGATTTCGAGACGCAGATCAAGGACAGCCAGGCTCAGGTCGCGGAGGCTCAGGCGAAGATCAGTGCGATCACTGCCCGGATCGAGGCGGCGCGGTCGAAGCTGGACCAGGGCGTGACCCTGGACGTGGAGAATGCGACGCTGGAGGATGTGCACAAGCACACCGACCTGATGAACGCGAACATCGCGGAACTGATCATGGGGCTGGACGACGTGACGGCGGGCTTTTCGGCGGAGTTTGCCGAGATGCGGTCGAAGACGGGGATGGAGAGTTTCATCGGCATCTTCTCGTCTGCGAAGGCTGAGTCGATGCGGCAGGAGCGGATGCGCTCGGCGTCTGTGGATGACAAGCTGCAGGATCTGATTTCCAAGTCGGACGTGATCGTGAAGCTGTTGCAGGGGCAGCTGGATTTGCTGAACACCCAGAAGACGCGGGTGGAGGGGAATTTGGCTGGCACGCTGACCGAGCGGGAGGAGACCGTGGGCGCCTTGGAGGCGGTGCGGAAAGAGATCGCGGGGATGGACCCGAAGATCATCGAGCTGGAGAACAAGATTTCCGTCGAGCAGGACGCGGCGGCGCGGACGAAGCTGGAGACGGAGCTGGCGACGCTGAATGCTCAGTACAATGCCTTGGTGCAGGATGAGCAGGTGAAGCTCGCGAAGTCGCAGACGCTGGAGCGGTATATCGAGAAGGGCAAGACCTGGGTCGACAGCTTGCAGAACCAGGCGGCGACGCAGCTGGTGCTGATCAACAAGCTGCAGACGGATACGAAGCAGCGGGTGGTTCTGTATGACGCGCTGACCTCGTCCTTGAAGACGGCGCAGCAGCAGGACGTGGCGCATAGGATCAACGAGATTGGGGTGAAGACCGATCAGGAAGCCCAGACCGCGATGGCGGCAATTGGGGCTGCGACCAACGACAAGATGGCCGACATGCTGGAAGCGCATGAGGGGCATATGGTGTTTGCGAGGGCGATCCTGGAGCAGAAGGCGAAGGCGGACGAACGCTTTGCCCGGAGGTTCGCAGCGATTGTCGAGAAGCACGATAAGAACGCGTATGGGGAATGAGGTTTCGGACGCAGCAAGTGGTTATTGCAGCGGTTGCAGCAGTGGCATTTGCGGCTGCCGCGGTCGGGGCGCACTACTTTCCCGCGATATTCTTATCGCGCGCCCCGACGCCAAGACTGCCGGACCTGTCTGAAGCCTTAAGTCTCTTGGGAGCGTGGGCCGCTATGTTGTTCGCATTTCGCGGAATTGTCCGGGTCATGCCTGCGTCAATCTTGGACTGGCGATGGCGTCTGAAGGTTGGCGACCAAGGTGCACTGGACCCTTTGACACGATTTCTGTTTCACGTCGACAGACAGGGCAATGACCTAGATGCCTGACCCCACCGTCAAAGACGTCCTCACCTCGGACCATCACGAGCTCTATGACACGCTCGTTGCCCGGCGCTACTTTGCCAAGTTCGACCGGATCACCGGGCATCTGGGCCGGGTGGCGGCGGAGGTAGCGGAGTATGCAAGGGAGCATGGCTCGAACGCGAACGGGGAGCGGGTATGAGCGAGCTTGAGCGGCCAAACGAGCGCACGTTCCTGAACAGCAGCAAACAACCTCCTCCGTCTGGCAATTGGCTTGAAGGCTACATCGCTGGTTTGATCGGTTTGCTGCTCGTGAATGCGGTGCTTCTTGCTTTTCTCGCTCCCGTGATGGCGATATTCGTGCTGTCAATGACTGTGCTGGGCGAGGCCGGGATTTGGCTGGGGGCGGTGATCGTCGCTCTCGCTATGCTATGGTTTGCCTTCAGATTCTTTCTGCCAGCCATGACCCAGATTATCTGGATTGACGGTAGACTGGCTCTCTTCGCTCTAGACCAGGTGACGGTGCGCAGGATGATCGGAGTTGTTACGGCGCAGCTTTCCGTTCTTCGGTCAGATTTGCGTCGACTTTACGAGCTTTTAGGAAGCAAAGACGACGATGCCTGACCCCACCGTCAAAGACGTCCTGACCTCGGACCACCATGAGCTGTACGACACGCTTGTCGCGCGGCGGTATTTTGCCAAGTTCGACCGGATCAGCGGGCATCTGGGTCGGGTGGCGGCGGAGGTGGAGGCGGAGGGGCGGTTGACGCGGACCGAGGCTCGGGTCTTGGGCCGGTATCTCACGGCGGTGGCGGGGACGTTTCGGGCGCTGTCGCACAAGTATCTGATGACGGGGCGCGAGGGCGCTGCGCGGCTGACCATCGACCGGCATGAGAGCGGGTTTCCGGTGGCTCAGGAGCTGATGACGATGG
>JBJTSJ010000554.1:0-5425 GCA_046076605.1 Tabrizicola sp. | reverse complement strand
GATCTGCGAGGGGCTTCTGAACAAGCAGATCGCCTATGAGCTGTCCATCGCCGAGACCACGGTGAAGGCCCATGTCACGGCGATCATGCGCAAGCTGGGCGTCCAAAGCCGGACCCAGGCGGTGCTGATCGCGCGGGAGACGAACTTCTCCAGCCTGATGCCCGAAGACGGCTGAGCGACGCCCCGAATCCCTTGCCCTAGGCAAACCCCGCGCCGTAGCATCGGCGCCGGGAGAAGGACCAGATGATCGCGCCCGAGAGCTTGGCCCCTGCCGAAGCCGCTTCGGTGATGCCGCGCGCCCATGCCGGGGCGCGTGATCCTCAGGCTTTGGCAAAGTTGGCGCGGGATCTGGGGCCCGGGCCGTTTGCGGCGGTGATCCTGTTCATCTCGCCCGAGGCGGACCATCTGGCCATCGAGGCGGGACTAGCGATGGCCTTTCCCGGCGTGACAGTCATCGGCTGCACGACAGCGGGGGAAATCTCGCCCGAAGGCTATTCCGAGGGCGAGATCGTCGCGGTGGCCCTGCCCCAGTCCTCTTTCGCGGTGGACTGCCTGGGCATCGACCTCAACGCGCTGGACGGGCAGGAACTGATCGGGCGGCTGATCCGGTCCCGGGCGGGGTTGTCGCGTCTGCACCCGGAGTGGGACGACGAGTTCGCCTTCGTGATGGTCGACGGGCTGTCGATCCGCGAGGATGAATTGACGGCGGCGCTGGGGCCGGGCCTGGGGCCGGTGCCGCTGTTCGGCGGATCGGCCGGGGACGGGACCCGGTTTTCGCAGACTTTCGTGCTGCAGGACGGGCAGTTCCGGCAGGGCTGGGCAGTGCTGATGCTAGTGCGCACGGCCTGCAAGGTGCGTGTCTTCAGCCTGAACCACCTGACGCCCACCAACCGCCGGATGGTCGTGACCGGGGCGGATCCCGCCCGCCGCGTCGTCCACCAGATCAACGCCGAACCCGCGGCGCAGGAATATGCGCGGCTTTTGGGCAAGGACCCGGGCCAGCTGACCACATTCACCTTCGCGGCCCATCCGGTCGTCGTGCGGATCGGCGGCAGCCACCATGTCCGGGCGATCCAGCGGCTGGCGGACAATGGCGACCTCGTCTTCTTTTCGGCCATCGACGAGGGGCTGGTGCTGACCCTGGCCGAGCCGCAGGACATGGCCATGCATCTGGACCGCGCGCTGTCCGACCTGTCCGAAGGCGGGAAACCGGCGGCGATCCTGGCCTGCGACTGCATCCTGCGCCGGATCGAGGCGATGGAGAACCAGCGCTTTGGCGCGGTGTCGAGCCTTCTGAAGCGGCACGGGGTCGTGGGCTTTTCGACCTATGGCGAGCAGCTGAATTCCATGCACGTCAACCAGACCATGACCGGGGTGGCGATCTACCCGCCCAAGGGTGCGGAATGATCGAGACGCTGATCAACCCGGCCGACAGCGCGGAGAGGCGGGCCGAGAAGCTGCTCACCATCGCCGAGGCGCTGATGCGGCGGGTGGAACAGGCAACGGATGATTCCGGTGCTGCCTATGCCCAGTTCCAGCGTGCGGCCTTGCTGGAAGACCAGGTGCGCGAACGGACGCATGATCTGGGCCGGGCACTGGACCTGCTGAACGAGTCGAACGCGCGGCTGGCCGAGGCGATGCGCGAGGCGGAAACCGCGCGGCAAAACCTGTCGAGCGCGATCGAGACGGTGCAGGAGGGATTTGCACTTTTCAATCGCGAAGAGCGGCTGGTGATGTGCAACAGCCGCTTTGCCATGCACATGCCGGACGTTCATGCGCAACTGATGCCGGGGCTGGCCTTCCAGGACTACGTGGCGCTGGTCAGCCGGTCGCCGCATCTGGCGCTGCCCGAAGGCGAAGGCGGGCCGGACTGGGCGCAGGGCCGCATGCGGCGGCACAAGGACCGGCATGTCATCTTCAACGTGCGGATGACGGGCGACCATTGGGTGCAGGTCAGCGAGCATCGCACGGCCGACGGTGGCACGGTGATCCTGCAGACCGACGTGACCGACATCATCCGGGCCGAACGGCACGAGCGCGGCAAGCTGCTGGATGACCAGGCGCGGGTGATCCGGGCGACCCTGGACCACATCAACCAGGGTGTCGGCATCTTCGACGCCGAGGCCCGACTGATCGGCTGGAACCAGCGGCTGGGGGCGCTGTTGTCGCTGCCGATGGGGCGGCTGCGGATCGGGGCGTCCTTCGAGAGCCTGTTCAGCCGGTTCCGGGACGAGACGCAGTCGAATGATTTCAGCGCCGAGGCTTTGATGGATTGGGTGACGGCGGGGGGCATCCGGCCTCCGCTGGAATTTGAGGTGCGGCGGGGCGAGGACCTGATCCTGGATGTGTTCGCGCAAGGAATGCCGGACGGCGGCTTCGTGTTCAGCTTCACCGACGTGACGGCGGAACGGGCGGCGCTGGTCGCGCTAAGCCGCGCGAACGAGACGCTGGAAGCCCGCGTGATGGAGCGGACGCTGGAGCTGGAGGATGCGCTGGCCAATGCGGAACGCGCCAATGCCAGCCGGTCGCGGTTCGTGGCGGCGGCGTCGCATGACCTGCTGCAGCCCCTGTCGGCGGCGAAGCTGTTCATCAGCTCCATCGGGGGCGAGGGGCTGGAGCCGGGCGCCCAGGTCGCGCTGGACAAGGCACAGAACGCGCTGATGTCGGTGGAGGGGATTCTGGATGCTCTCCTGGACATCTCAAAGCTGGAATCGGGGAAGGCGGCGGTCAGCGTGGGGGCGGTCCAGCTGGAGCGGCTGTTACGGACGATGGCGGACGAGTTCGCGCCCATGGCCGCGGCAAAGTGGCTAGTGCTGACGGTGGTCCCCTGCCGCGCAGTGGTGGACAGCGACCCGGCCTATCTGCGGCGCATTCTGCAGAACCTGATCGGCAACGCGATCCGCTATACCGTGCGCGGTCGGGTGCTGGTGGGCGCGCGTCGTCGGGGGGGCGTAGTGCGGCTGGAGGTCTGGGACACCGGCCCCGGTATCCCCGAGGAGGCGCAGAACGATATCTTCAAGGAGTTCCACCGGCTGAACGCAAGGGCCTCGGCCAGCGAGGGGATGGGGCTGGGACTGGCCATCGTGGAGCGGGCTTGCGCGCTTTTGGGCCATCCGTTGGGGCTGCGGTCGGAGGTCGGGCGCGGGACCTGTTTCATGGTCCAGCTGCCCCTGTCGGATGCGGGCGAAGGCTTGCCCCTGCCGGTGGAGGTGCCGGACCGGCGGACGGGGCCGGTCGCGGCAGAAAAGATCGCATTTCTGGTGGAAAACGACGCCGACCTGCGCCGGGCGCTGGGGCTGTTGTTGGAAAAGTGGGGGATGACCGTGCTGGAGGCGGTCTCGGGCGAGGAGGCCCTGGCGCTGATCGAGGAGATCGGGATTTTGCCCGACATCTTCCTGGTGGACCATCAGCTGGGCGAGGGGATGACGGGGATCGAGTTCCTGGCCCGGATTCGTGCGGTGCATGGGCTGGTGCCCGCGCAGCTGATCACCGCGAACCGGGGCTGGGATGTGCGGGCGGCGGCGACCTCGGCGGGGATCGAGGTGCTCTACAAGCCCATCGACCCCCGCGCGCTGGAGGCAGTGGTGGGGCGGCTCTGAAGAGTCGCTCCTCGTGCGTTTTGCCTCATGTCGCTGTGTGGCAAGCCCTTGGCGCGCGCGAAGCCGCAGGCCGGGTCGTAGCCGCAAGTTCAGCTTGCAGTGCGTGGTGGAGGCCAACGCCAGGGAGCAATGACGATGAACAGCCGGGACATGGAGCCTTCTCGCCGGGGCCGTCAGCCTGCCGCTCCGGGGCGTCGCGCCAAAACGGCCATCGTCGAACGGGAAATGTCCCTGAGTTGCACCTTGGTCGGATGGCGGGAAGGGGCGAACTGGGGTTAGCCCTACGGCGGAGGACTGGAGGAAGACCAACCATGACGCGCGTGACCCTGGCGGGCCTTACCCAAGCCATTAACTCAAGCTCTGCCTTTTCGCATGGCAAGGTCGCGCCGCTGCCCGATGTCCACGCGGATTGGCTGACCCCGAATCCCGACCGGGCCGACAAGGTGAGCGAGGAAGTCCGGTGGCTGGCGGTGCTGCCCTACACCGGCGAATCTCTTGACCCGTGGAAAAGGTCGCCGTCACCGGGCAATCTGCGGTCGAGAAGGTGGGCATCGCCGAATGAGTCGAAGCCTATCCCGACGCTGTGCGGGACCTGAGCGCAGATACTTGCCACCTGGACAGGCCAGTGGCGAAGATCACCTGGTAGACGACGGTGTCGGAGGCGATCATTGCCAAGTACGGACTCGACTTCACCCCACCCGAACGATGAACCTACGACTTAGGCAGCATAGCCTTGCGCCCAAGCGGCGCCTAGGCTGTACCCAACAGGGGGACCAATCATGCAACTGACCGACACCCGCGAGATCAAGGCGGACCCGAAGGTCGTCTGGGACGCGATCCTGAACCCGGATGTGCTGAAGGAATGCATCCCGGGCTGCGAAAGCCTGACAGGATCGGTGGCCGATGGCTACGAGGCGGTGGTGAAGCAGAAGGTCGGCCCCGTGTCGGCCACCTTCACAGGACTGGTGCAACTGTCCGACATCGTCGAGGGCCGGTCGCTGAAGATCAGCGGCGAAGGTAAAGGCGGCGTCGCGGGCTTCGCCAAGGGCGGGGCGACGGTAAGCTTTGAGCCGATGGAGGGGGGCACGCGCCTGACCTACAAGGCCGAGGCCAATGTCGGCGGCAAGATCGCCCAGCTGGGCAGCCGGATCATCGACAGTTTCGCCAAGAAGCTGGCCGACGAGTTCTTCACCCGCTTCCAGGCGGCCGTCGAGGAACCGGAGGAGACGGTGGCCGCTGAAGAAGCTGTTGCCGATTCGGGAGAAAAGAAGAAGGGTTGGTTCAAACGACTGCTCGGCTGAACCGACGGCACGGAAATACCTAGGACGACCCAGGGAGGAAACTGATGACCAAGGTCTCGATGACCGTGAACGGCAAGGCCGTTTCCGGGGAAGTGGAGGGGCGGACGCTCTTGTCCTCCTTCCTGCGCGAGGGGCTGGGGCTGACCGGCACCCATGTCGGTTGCGACACCAGCCAATGCGGCGCCTGCGTGGTGCATGTCGACGGCAAGCCGGTGAAAAGCTGCACCGTCTTTGCGGCGGATGTGGCGGGGGCTTCGGTCAAGACGATTGAAGGCATGGCCAATGCGGACGGGTCGCTTGGTGTTATCCAACAGGCCTTCCAGGACCATCACGGGCTGCAGTGCGGCTTCTGCACGCCGGGCATGGTGATGTCGTCGGCGGCTTTGCTGGCGGAAAACCCCAAGCCCACCGAGGCCGAGGTGCGCCACTATCTGGACGGCAACATCTGCCGCTGCACGGGCTACCACAACATCGTCAAGGCCGTGATGGCTGCCTCGGGGCAGGACGTCAGCGCTTTGGCCGCAG
>JBJTSJ010000553.1:0-4021 GCA_046076605.1 Tabrizicola sp. | reverse complement strand
CATCGATGCCGTCGGGGGGCGGTCACATCATCAAAGCCTCTGCGACAGTCGGTGTGTGGCGCTCAACGACCGGCGCCATGATCTCCTTTAGGAGTTTTCCAATGGTTGTTCCGGAACCAAACTTCGCGACATCGTCGGTTGCATTTTCCATAGCCCCGACAAATATTGGTTCAGGAAAAAGTGCACTTATGGCGGCATCAATTCCCGCTGGGTTCAGCGCCCAAACAGCTTGGCCGTCCTCAATCTTCTGTACTTCGAAGCGAATGGTCGCCACGGCTTGATTCGGAGTCAATTGAGTTCTTCGTATACATAGCTTTCCATCAACTATGAGAGGCTCAATTCTCGCCCGGTGGGCATTGTCAATCGCATCCAGCACATTAGCCGTAATTCCGGATAGCTCTGCCTCAACGACTACGGATTGAGCTGCATCGTGGAAGTCCTCTGAGGGCAAGCTTGCACGCCGTATGACCCAAGCGATCGCGCGCAAGACGTTGGTCTTTCCAGCATTGTTGTATCCAACAAGAGGTGTGTAATGAGAGAGAGGAAAATTGCACTGCGCAATGGACTTAAAGTTCCAAATGGAGACTCTCGAAATGTGGTGCAACGCAAACTCCCGTCAAGATTGAACGGCAGCATAACAGTCGCGCCTCACAAAGCCAGCGATACTTGCTCACAACCTCCCCAACCGCTCCGTCAACAGCCGGTAGAACCCCTCCCGGTCCACCCCCCCCATGAACATCGCGTTGGGCCTCCGCCCCGTCACGCGCCACCAGTCGGCGACGGTCATGCCGAGCGTGAGCTCTGATCCCGTTTCGATCTCCACGTTGATGTGGCGGCCGTGGAAGAGGGCGGGCTCCAGCAGGTAGGCGATCACGCAGGGGTCGTGCAGGGGGGCGCCTTCGCTGCCGTATTTGGCGGTATCAAAACGTTCGAAGAAATCGGTCCAGCTTGCGACGGCCTGGCCGACGGGGGTGCCGAGGGCCCTCATCTCTTCCACCCAAGCGCGCGAGGTCAGGGCCTTGTGGGTGACGTCCAAGGGCATGACGACCAGCGGCACGCCGGATTTGAACACGATGTCAGCTGCTTCCGGGTCGACATAGATGTTGAACTCGGCCGCGGGGGTGACGTTGCCGACCTCGAAATACGCGCCGCCCATCAGGACGATTTCGGCCACGCGGGGGATGATGTCGGGGGCGCGCTGGAAGGCGGTGGCGATGTTGGTGAGGGGGCCGAGGGGGCAGAGGGTGATCGAGCCTGCGGCGTGGGCGCGCAGCGTGTCGATGAGGTAGCCGACGGCGTGCTGGGGTTGGAGGGGGAGTGAGGGGTCGGGGAGCGGGATGCCGTCGAGGCCGGTCTTGCCGTGGACGTATTCGGCGGTGACGAGTTTGCGTTTCAGGGGGGCGTCGCAGCCGGCGTAGACCGGGGTCTGGTGGCCTGCGAGTTCGACGATGGTGCGGGCGTTCTTCTGGGTGAGGGGGAGGGGCACGTTCCCGGCGACGGCGGTGAGGGCGAGGACCTCCAGTTCTGCGCTCGCGAGGGCCAGGAGGATGGCGACGGCGTCGTCCTGGCCGGGGTCGGTGTCGATGATGATCTTGCGGGACATGGGGGCGCTCCTTTGCGGGGGAGTAAGCGGGGTCTGGCCGAATTTGTCCAGATGGTCAGGAAAATTGGCGGTGCGGTGTGGCCGGGCGGGTGTAGGCTGAGGGGGTCACGCAGAGGAGGCGGCGATGGAGATACTGGTCGGGACGACGAAGGGGCTGTTCGTGCTGGCGGGGGGCCGGGTGGAGGGGCCGTTCTGCGAGGGCTGGCCGATCAACCATGCGGTGGGGCGCGGGGGGGAGATCTTTGCGGCCGGTGGGTCGGGCTGGCATGGAGCGGGGGTCTGGCGGCGGCGCGGGGGGGAGTGGTCGGTGTCGAAGGGGCCGTTCGAGGGGGCGGAGCAGCTGTGGTCGGTCTGTTATGACCGGGGGCGGGTGCTGGCGGGGTCGAAGCCGGCCTATCTGTATGAGAGCGTGGATGGCGGGGAGACGTGGCGGCGGCTGGAGGCCCTGACGGACCAGCCGGGGGCGGATCAGTGGATGCCGGGGGCCGCGGGGCTGACGTTGCATACGATCCTGGCGGATCAGAAGGGGGGGATCTGGGTCGGGATCTCGGCCGCTGGGGTGTTCGAGAGCCGGGATGGCGGGGCGAGCTGGCAGCAGCGGAACCGGCGGGGGAACCGGGCGGGGCCGGCGGGGGCCTTGGCGCGGGACTGGGGGGACGGGGTGGAGTTCCGGCGGGAGGATGAGATTTTCTCTTGCGTCCACAACCTGGCGTTCGGGGCGGCGGAGGGGCTGATCTACATGCAGAACCACCAGGGGGTGTATCGGTCGCGGGATGGCGGCGCGGTTTGGGAGGAGGTGACGGAGGGGTTGCCGTCGACCTTCGGATTCCCGGTGGCGGCGCATCCGACGAAGCCGGGGGTGTTCTGGGTGTTTCCGTTGAATGGGGACTCGATGGGGCGGTATCCGGTGGGGGCGCGGGCGCTGGTGTGGAAGACGGAGGATGGGGGGGAGACCTGGGCGGGGAAGGGGGCAGGGCTTCCGGAGCGGGACTGCTTCTTCACGGTGCTGCGGCAGGGGATGGCGTCGTGCCCTGGAGGGGTCGCGTTCGGGACGAACTCGGGGTCGGTTTACCTCAGCCGGGACGAGGGGGAGAGCTGGGAGGAGGTGGCAAAGCACCTGCCGACTGTCCTGTCGGTGGAGTTCATGGGGTAAGCTGTCCACGGTGGACAGAGTTCCGGGGCGTTTGGACTCAAGGGGTTGATCGCCGACGTTAACCGATCGGAAAGGTCTGCGGGCGGCTCTGCAGGGCTGGAATTGCCGACCTGCCGTCTGGTCCCGGCTGCACTAGGGTCGCGCAACGGACCAGAGGGGACCCGCGATGTCGACCGTTATTTCGCTAGCCGTGATCCTGGTGGCGGCCTTCGGGACCGAGTGGCTGGTGGACAATCAGTTGGGTGAAGACCGCAGGGAGTGGGTGGCCTATGCGGCGATCCCGTTGATGCTCATGTCAGGCGCGCTGATGCAGGCGAGCGGGGTGAACGAAGTGACGCGCATCTTGCGCAACGCCCTCTTGGGCGCCGGGATTGGCGCGGCACTGCGGCGGTTCGGTCTGCGCGTGCCCCTGCTCCGCAGCCTGTTGCGGCTGTTCGGAGTCGAGACCGAACCAGAGACCCGCCCCGCCCCGGAGCTACGCTGGTCAAGGCTGTCGGAGTGGCTGCTGATGGCCGGATGGGGGCTTGGCCTCGTGGGGCTTGGGATGATCTGGACGGGGGTGTTCGGGGGTTAGGAAACCAAGGGTTCCCGACCTGACGTGCATCTTGCTGACACACTTCACGTTCATCCAGGATGGACAGGTTAAGGGCGCGCATCCTGGTTTGCTGTTCTTTGCTTCATGCGCCACGATGCGAAGCATCACCAGACCTGAACGGGCTTTCGGAATGATGCTTCGGTTGATTGCTTTGGCCAGTCTGGGCCTGATGTGCGGGGCGACCGCGCGGGCCGAGGTGGCTGGCGCTGCGCCCACAGTGTCCAGCGAAATGTGTCTCTTGATGCGTATCGCAGAAAGGGTGCGCATCCTCTGCCATGAGGCGCAGGCGGGTATCATGCTTGATAACGGAATGCCCGTCCGACTTTGGTTGCCCGATTTCGGAAAGCCAAGCCACAGAGACTACTTTCTGGAGCCGGTTGCACTGGGCAGCGGGGTGACGGATCATGTTTTCGCGCGACTGGAAGAGGCGTTGCGGTACTGTGAACAGGATGAAGACTGCCACCAGCTGGGGCGAGCGCAAAGGGTGGCAGCCTCCGATGGTTGCGCAGAACCCCCCGAGGTCTATCAGCCTTTGTCGGTGTTTCGATACAACGGAGAGGAGTGGCCGATGGTCCCCGCTGGCTACGTTTTGTTATGTTGGAATGCCGAGCAGATGCTGATGGTCAGGCTTGGTCTGGCGTCAATGACACTTCGACCGGGGGAACGACTT
>JBJTSJ010000552.1:0-8486 GCA_046076605.1 Tabrizicola sp. | reverse complement strand
GGCCGCAGAAGACGACGGGGACCGAGGGGTTGAAGCCGGGGAGCGGCTGGTCGCAGGGTTTCTTTTCGTGGGTGATGGTGTCGCCCACCTTGGTGTCGCGGACCTGCTTGATCGAGGCGGTGAAGACTCCGATTTCGCCGGGGCCAAGCTCGGCGATGTCGACCATCTGGGGCTTGAGGACAGCCAGCTTGTCGATCCCGTAGACGGCACCGGTCTGCATCATCTTGATGCGGTCGCCCTTCTTCACCACGCCATCGACGATGCGGATCATCACGACGACGCCGAGGTAGGCGTCATACCAACTGTCGACGAGCATCGCTTTCAGTGGCGCGTTGCGGTCGCCCTTAGGGGCGGGGAGGCGGTGGACGATGGCCTCCAAGACGTCGGGGATGCCGAGGCCGGTCTTGGCAGAGATCGGGATGGCGTCGGAGGCGTCGAGGCCGATCACGTCCTCGATGTTCTGCTTCACCCGCTCCGGCTCGGCGGCGGGGAGGTCGATCTTGTTGAGGACCGGCACGATCTCATGCCCGGCATCCAGCGCCTGGTAAACGTTGGCCAGCGTCTGGGCTTCCACGCCCTGGGAGGCGTCCACGACGAGGAGCGAGCCTTCGACAGCGCGCATGGAGCGGGAGACCTCATAGGCAAAGTCGACGTGACCGGGGGTGTCGATCAGGTTCAGCACGTAGGCTTTCCCGTCCTTGGCGACATAATCGATCCGGACGGTGTTGGCCTTGATGGTGATGCCGCGTTCCCTCTCGATATCCATCGAGTCCAGAAGCTGGGCCTGCATGTCGCGTTCGGCGACCGTGCCCGTCGACTGGATCAGCCGGTCGGCCAGGGTGGATTTGCCGTGGTCGATATGCGCCACGATGGAGAAATTGCGGATGCGGTCGAGCGTGATCATGGGGGGCATATAGCGGAGGGCGCGGGGGCCGGAAAGGGCCTCGTGCGCAAGGGATTGCGGGCCGGGCACATGCCCTGCAGCGGGCCTTGCACTGACATGACCGGCACCGTGGTCAGCCGATCCGGTAGTCACGGGCGTAGTCGGGGACGGCAAGGCAGGGCGCAAGTCCGGGGGCGGGTACCGGGGCGCCGACCGTCAGGTGGATCGGGACGACGCCCGCCCAGACCGGCCAGAGGGCATCTTCGGGCGGATCGGTGGGCGGTCCGGCCGAGATTTTCGCCGAGGCCTCGGTCAGGGGCAAGGAGAGGATGCGGGTGGCCTTAAGCTCTTGCGCCGTCATGGGGCGCAGCTGGTCCCAGCGGCCGGGGAGCATCTGCTGCATCATTCGGCGCAGATGTTCGGCCTTGGCATCCGCCCCTTCGACCAGTTCGGCCCGCCCGAAGACCATGACCGACCGGTAGTTGACCGAGTGTTCAAGGCCAGAGCGGGCGAGGACCATGCCGTCAAGCAGTGTCACGGTCACGCAGACCTGTTCGCCGCTTGCGCGCTTTTGCATCCGGCTGGCCGAGGACCCGTGCCAGTAGATCCGGTCCCCTTCGCGCCATTGCAGGGTCGGAGTGACGACCGGATGGCCATCGACGACATGACCGATGTGCGCGACGGGCATCGCATCGAGGATCGCGTCGATGACAGCGCGATCATAGCGGGCCTTGTCCTTCAGGCGACGGACGCGGCTGCGGGGCGTAGGGGCCGATTGGACCATGGGGTTCACGTTCTGCTGGACTGCGGAAAGACGCGGCAAGCTGGGCGCGCTACTGCATCTTGTAGCAGTCTCTGGCTTGCCCCGCGAGAGGTAGCGGATTTCCGCCAGACTGTCGCAAACCCCTGTGAAAGCTTGAAAAAATCTCTTGGACTTGGCATACTCTGGAGTAGAAAATGACCGGCGGCGGTTTGGGCAACGCCCGTGCCGTGCCCGGGGAATGAGGCTGAGCGAATGAAATCCTACCTGTTTGCAGCCGCCATGGCGGTGTCCTTTGTGGTGGTCTCGGATGCGGCGATGGCCGGTCCGATCGAGCGGGCCTGCATGGCGTCAGACCGCGGCGGCAACCGGTCGCTCTGCGGCTGCATCCAGCAGGCGGCGGACATGACGCTGTCGGGCGGCGACCAGAAGCGGGCGGCGAAATTCTTCAAGAACCCGGAAGCCGCGCATGCGACCTGGACCTCGCAGTCGAAGTCGGACGACGCGTTCTGGGAGCGCTACAAGAGCTTTGGCCAGACTGCAGAAGCCTATTGCGGCGGCTGATCTCCTGACGGGATGGTGGGCGGATCGCCCACCATCCCGGCAACCGAACCACGACATTTTTGGTCGCTTTCTCCCGTCAGGCACGGCGATGCCTTCGAAGACGTCATGCCGGAGCCGTTGATGGCTCTGGTCCGGACTTTCGCAAGCGTCCGGTCGTCTCGCGGCAGGACAGAAATGCGAAAGGCCCCGCCTTCACTGCGAAGGCGGGGCCTTTGCTGTAACGGAAACCCGGATCAGGCCGAGGCTTGCGCCTTGGCGATGTCCTTCTTGATCTTCAGCGCGTTGGCCGACAGTTCGTCGTCCTTGGCTTTTGCCAGGTAGGCGTCAAGCCCGCCGCGGTGGTCCACCGAGCGCAGCGCCGCGGCGGTGACGCGGAACTTGAACGACTGGCCAAGCACGTCGGAGATCAGCGTGACCTCGTTCAGGTTCGGGAGGAACCGGCGACGGGTCTTGTTGTTGGCGTGGCTGATGGTGTTGCCAGACATCGGCCCCTTGCCGGTGAGTTCGCAGACGCGCGACATTGCGGTGTTCCTTCGATTCGTCAAAAGCGGGAGAAGGCGGGGAATCCCCAGCCTTCGAATTCGATTGGGGGCGTGTAAGGGGAATCCCCGGCGGCGTCAAGCGGTCAGGCGGGATTGTGCGGCGGCTGAGGCGTCAGGTTGCAAAGCCTGGTGCCTTGCGCGAAGCCAGGAAGCCACCGGCGGGAGTATTTCGGAAAAGAGCAAAGCCTGGTCGAGGGTTAGGCAGGTGGAAAGGCCAGGGGAAAGGCGCTTCGACCGACGGGTGTGACTGTGAGGACGCGCGAGCCTTCGCTGCGGCGGAGCCAGCCTTGCGATTCCATTCGCGCCAGAAGCAGGCGGCCAAGGCGGCCCCCAAGGTGGCTTTGCCGTTCCGACCAGTCAAGGCAATCGCGGCAAAGCGGGGCGCGGGACGGGGCGAGGTCCTGCTCGGTCAGGCCGAGGGACAGGCAAAAGCGGCGGCCTTCCGTCGCAAGGGTAAGCCCGCCCGGAACATGCGCAAGAAAGCCACGGGCCGAGAGGCTTTTATAAAGCTGCACGCCAAGCGCCCCGGCCAGGTGGTTGTAGCAAAGCCGCGCCTCCCGCAGGGCCGGGTCACGGGGGCCGAGCCGCCGCCGGTGTGCGATGGGATCGGCAGGGTTGGGATGGGCGAGGGTCATCATCGCCTCGATCAACCAGGCAACCTCGGGTCCTGCCAGGCCCAGATACTTGTGGCGGCCCTGGCGGTCGGCGGTCAAAAGGCCCGCGTCGAGAAGCTTCGTCACATGTTCCGAGGCGCTGGCCTTTGTCAGGCCGGTGGCCTGGCCCAGTTCGGTCACCGTGCGGGCGCGGCCATCCATCAAAAGCGTCATCATCCGCGCCCGGGCCGGATCGGCGAGGGGCACGGCAAGGCGGGCAATGTTGGGGCTTTCGCTCATCTGTCGATGGTGGCGCAAAGCCTGTGTCGCGTCCATCACCCACAGTTCGGAAAGGACCGAACCATTTCGGGTAGATCCTACCGCAAGGCTGGCTTGCGAAGGCGGGGGCATCATGCAACCTGCCGTACCGAGAGGGACAGTATGGCATTTCCGATCCACGAACTGGCGGCGCTTGGCACCGCGACCTGCTGGGCGACGACCGGCATCATCGCCTCGGATGCGATCCGGGCGCTGGGGGCCTTCCATTTCAACCTGATCCGGCAGGCTCTGGTCACGCTGATCCTTGCGGCCGTGGTGACTGTCTCGGGCACGCTGGCGCTGCCAGGATGGGAGGCGATGGCGGTGCTGGCGATCTCGGGCGTGGTGGGGATCCTACTGGGCGACACGCTGAACTTTGCGGCAGTCGGGCGGTTGGGGCCACGGCGGGCGGGGGCGATCTTTGCGTTGAACGCGCCGATTGCCGCGGTGCTGGGCTGGATCCTGCTGGGCGAACGGCTGGGCGCGCAGGCCTGGGCGGGGATCGCGGTGACCGTCGCCGGGGTCGCGCTGGCGATCCTGGGCCGCCCGGCCGGCGGCGTGCACCGGCTGGAGCAGATGCGAGGTGGGCTATCGGTCGGCGCACTGTTCGGCCTGGGCGCGGCCTTGGGCCAGGCGGCCGGCACGCTGATCGCGCGGCCCTACATGGCGGCAGGGCTAGACCCCTATGTCGGCTCGCTGGTCCGGGTCGGGGCCTCCGGGCTGGCGATGGGGATGATCGCCGCGCTGCCGATGGCGCCTCCCCGGCCGGTGCGGGTGTCGCGCAAGGTGCTGCTCCTGACTGGGGCGACGGCGCTGATCGGGCTGCTTCTGGGGATGACCCTTTTCTTGTTCGCACTGCAGGGATCGAAGACCGGGATCATCGCCACACTGTCGGCGACCTCGCCCGTCATCATCCTGCCGCTTCTCTGGCTGCGGACCGGTCAGCGACCGACCGGCATGAGCTGGGCCGGGGGCCTTTTGGCCGTAACCGGGCTGGCGTTGATCTTCACGCGCTAGGGCCGGCCTCGGGGGCGGCAAGGGCTTCGGCCCGCTCCAGGGCCAGTGCAGCCAGATCGGGGCGACCCCGGCGCAACAGGCGGTCGGCGCGCTCTCTGAAGTAGCGGGCCGAGGTCTGGCGCAGCTCGCGGTGCAAAAGGACGACATCGCGGGCCTGCAGCCGGGACGAGAGGCTGAGCCGTTGAAGGATACGGAAGCCGCCAGCCTGACCCAGGGCAGCCGTGCCCGGGTGGCCGCCGAAGGACAGCTTGGCGGGTTGGATGCCGGGCAGAAGTGCCATGATCCGGCCGGCGTGCAGGCTATCCAGCCGGTGGGTCGGGTCATAGGCCACGACGCCCTTCAGGTCGGGCCGGGCACGGGTGGACAGATCCCCGGCCACCGGGTCGAAGCCTGCCGCCTCGGGGTAACGGTCCTCTCCCGGCAGCAATAGTGAAACCTGGGGCGAGACGAGAAGGACCTGGTTCAGGCGCAAGGATTTCGAAAAGCGCAGTGCTGCGTAGCCGCCCATCGAAAAGCCAAGGGCGCGGGCGGTCAAGAAGCGCGTCCGGACGGACTTGAGCGCGGCTTCAAGGCCCGCCGTCTCGGTGTTCAGGAACCAATCGTTCCAGCGGCTTTGCACGTGAAGATGCGCCAGACCTGCTGTCAGCGCGCGACGGACCTGGCCGCGGTCAGAGAACTGGCCGGGTTCGGCCTCCCATTGCCGGAAAGTTACGTACAGCGCGGTGGTAGGCCGGTCAGGCAGCCAGAGCCGGGCCTGAAGGAAATCGCCATCGAAGATGCGCTCGGGCCCGGTCACCCCGGTCACTCGGGGCGGCCAAGCAGGCGCAGCATCTCGGCGGCGGCGGCTTCGGGGGTCAGCGCGCCTTCGGCGACGCGGGCCCCGAGACTGGCCATCAGGCCCTTCTGCGGTTCGCGCGCCAGGGCGGAAAGGAGGCCCTGGCGGACTTCTTCTTCGAACCAGTGGCGTGCCTGGGCAGCGCGGGTGCGGGTCCAATGGCCGTGCTCTTTCCGCCAGGCAGCAAGGGCCTGCATGTCCGCCCAGGCCCGGGCAAGGCCGTCAGTGGTCACGGCCGAAACGGGCAACGCCTTGGGGAAAGCCTGCGGGTCCTGCGGCCGGCGGCGGAGGAGTTGTAGCGCGCCGGAATAGTCGGCCACGGTGCGCATCGCTGCGGGCGTCAGCTCGCCGTCAGCCTTGTTGACGAGGATCAGGTCGGCCATCTCCATGATCCCACGCTTGACGCCCTGGAGTTCATCGCCGCCCGCCGGGGCGAGGAGGAGGAGGAAGAGGTCAGACAGTTCCGCGACGACGGTTTCGGATTGGCCGACACCGACAGTTTCGATCAGGACGACGTCGAAGCCTGCGGCCTCGCAGAGGGCGACGGCCTCGCGCGTGCGGCGGGCGACGCCGCCGAGTTGGGACTGGCTGGGCGAGGGGCGGATGAATGCGCGGGCGTCGCGGGAGAGGCGCTCCATCCGGGTCTTGTCGCCGAGGATCGAGCCGCCGGATCGGGCGGAGGAGGGGTCGACAGCGAGGACGGCGACCTTGAGGCCCTGGCCGGTCAGCATCAGGCCGAAGGCTTCGATGAAGGTCGACTTGCCGACGCCGGGGGTCCCCGAAAGGCCGATGCGCAGCGCCTGGGGGCCGTCGCGCAGGGCGGCAAGCAGTGTCAGCGCCTGGTCCCGGTGGTCGGGGCGGGCGCTTTCGACCAGCGTGATCGCGCGGGCAAGAGCGCGGCGGTCGCCTTGACGGATGAGGGCGGCGCGTTCAGTCGTGTCCATGGCGGTGTTGTGCCGGATCGGCTGACGCTTGGCGAGGACGATTTTTCGGCGAAAAATCGGGGCTTCCGATGACGGAGGCTGCGCGCGATAAGCGGGGCATGGTCGAGCTGCCGGTGTCCCATGTGTTGCCCGAGCTTGCCGAGGCGCTTGCCTCGCGCGGGATGGCCGTGCTGCAGGCGCCGCCGGGGGCGGGGAAGACGACGCTGGTACCCTTGGACCTCTTGGCGCGTGGGGTGGTCGCTGGGCGCATCCTGATGCTGGAGCCGCGGCGGCTGGCGGCGCGGGCCTCGGCCGAGCGGATGGCGGAGACTTTGGGCGAGGCCGTGGGGCGGACAGTGGGCTATCGCATCCGGGGTGAGGCGAAGGTATCTGGCGCCACGCGGATCGAGGTGCTGACGGAAGGGATCCTGACGCGGATGATCCAGGCGGACCCGGAGCTTTCGGGCGTGGGGCTGGTGATCTTCGACGAGTTTCACGAGCGGTCGCTGAACGCTGACCTGGGGTTGGCGCTGTGCCTGGAAGTGCGGGGCGCGCTGTGCGAGGACCTGAAGCTTCTGGTGATGTCGGCGACGCTAGATGCCGGGCCGGTGGCGGCGCTGATGGGGGATGCTCCGGTGGTGACGTCCGAGGGGCGGGCGTTCCCCTTGGAGACGCGGTGGCTGCCGAAGCCCCCGGATGCGTCATTGCGGCTGGAAGCCGTGGTGGCGGGGGCGGTTAAGACGGCGCTGGAGGAGACGGAAGGCGGGATGCTGGTCTTCCTGCCCGGCGAGGGGGAAATCCGGCGGGTGGAGGGTCTGTTGCAGGGCCTGCCGGGGGTGGCGGTGCGGCCCCTGTTCGGCGCGATGGACTTTGCGGCGCAGCGGGCTGCCTTGGTCCCGGCGGAGGGGCGGAAAGTGGTGTTGGCCACGTCCATCGCCGAGACCTCGTTGACCCTGCCGGATATCCGGGTGGTGGTGGATGCGGGGCGGGCGCGGCGGGCGCGGTTTGATCCGAACTCTGGCATGTCGCGGCTGGTGACGGAGCGGGTGACGAGGGCCGAAGCGGAGCAGCGCCGGGGCCGGGCGGGGCGGGTCGCGGAAGGGGTGTGCTACCGGCTGTGGACGAAGGGCGAGGAGGGGGGGCTGGCGCCCTACCCTCCCGCGGAAATCGAGGTGGCGGATCTGGCGGGGCTGGCTTTGGAGCTGGCGCTTTGGGGGGGCGCGGAGTTGCCGTTCCTGACGCCCCCGCCTGCAGGGCCTTTGGCCGAGGCGCGGGCGCTGCTGCAGGGGCTGGGGGCGCTGGACGAGCAGGGGCATATCACGGCGCATGGCCGGGTGCTGGCCGGGCTGCCGCTGCATCCGCGACTGGGGCATATGCTCGCGGTCGCTGGGCCGGGGGCGGCGGTTTTGGCGGCTTTGCTGGCAGAGCGCGACCCCTTGCGGGGAGCGGGGCCGGACCTTGCGTTGCGGATGCAGGCGGTGGCGCGGCCGGGGCCGGAGGCGGACCGGGGCGTGCTGGAGCGCGTGCGGGCCGAGGCGAAGCGGCTGGGGGCGGCGGCGCCAAAAGGGGAGCGGACGGGGTTGTCCCTCGCCGAGATGGCGGCGCTGGCCTATCCGGACCGGATCGGGTTGCGGCGGAAGGGCGAGGCGCCGCGCTGGGTCTTGTCGGGGGGCAAGGGGGCCGCGATGGCGCCGGGGCTGACCTTGTCGGGGGCGCGGCTGATCGTGGCGACGGACCTGGACGGGGATGCGCGCGAAGCGACGGTACGGCAGGCGGTGGCGATCTCGGAGGCTGAGGTGCGGGGGCTTTACGCAGACCGGATCGCCTGGGTCGAGGTCTGCGAATGGTCGAAGCGGGAAGGTCGGGTCGTCTCGCGCCGGCAGGAGCGGCTGGGGGCGCTGGTGCTGGACGACCGGCATTGGGACGCGCCTTCGGGGGCGGTGGCCAGGGCGGCGCTGGAGGGGGTGCGGGTTCTGGGCCTACCGTGGTCCCCGGCGGCGCGGCGGCTGCGGGCACGGGCGCGGCTGGCGCGGGGCGAGGGTTGGCCGGGG